>JAQGNC010000071.1 GCA_028292065.1 Betaproteobacteria bacterium | reverse complement strand
CCTTTGGTGCGCAGATACGCGCTTGCACCCGACGGATCGGCGTTGAGCGCGCTCATGTGGACCAGCCGCCGTATGCCGGTGCGCTTGCACGCGTCGACCACTTTGCGCGCGAGCTCGACGTGCGCCTGCGCGAAGCTCTGGTTGCGCCTGCCGTTGTGCAGAACGCCGACCAGATTGATCACCGCGCCGCAGCCTCGCATGAGGCGCATCAGGGTCTCTTCGTCGTGGACGTCCGCGGTGATCACGTCGGCCGTCGGCAGCGGAATCAGGGTGTCCTTGACGCGCTCGCGGTCGCGAGTCGGGATGGTGACGCGGTACGTGCGCGCGCAGAGCTGGTGGGCTACGTGGCGGCCGACGAAGCCGGAGCCGCCGATGACGCAGACGTCGTTGATGATCATTTTGAGGGGTTCGAAGCGAGGTGCTGGAGTGCGAAGCGGTGAGTTTAAAGCGAATGCCAGGGCCGTGCCGCGAAACGCGTGCGGCGAGCGCGCGCGCCGTCATCCCGGACGCGCGGCAGCGCGGGTGGTCCGGGATCCATTTTCGAAGCGCTTACGGTCAACATGGATCCTGGCATGCGCCAGGATGACGTCCGGACGGCATCGCCGCCGGCGGAGCTTACGGCGTGTCGCCCAGCCCCGGTTCCGCGGCGCGCTGGCGTGCGGTGATGACGCTCAGGCGCTGCTTGAGCGACTGGAGCTGCTGGGTGAACGCGTGGCCGTAGTAGCTCGCGTTCGACATCACTTTCTTCACGTAGTCGCGCGTTTCGGTGAAGGGGATCGTCTCGGCGTAGATCGCGCCTTCGATCGGCGCGCCGTCGGGGCGCCACGCCCGTGCGCGGCCGGGACCGGCGTTGTAGGCGGCCGACGCGAGCACCGGCTGGCCGTCGAGCGAGTCGAGCACGTGCCGAAGGTAGTACGTGCCGAGGCTCACGTTGGTGTCGATCGAGGTCACGTCGCCGATCGCGCGCAGGCCCATCTTGCCGGCGACCCATTTCGCGGTCGCCGGCATGAGCTGCATCAGGCCGCCCGCGCCGACCCGCGAGCGCGCATCGGTGATGAAGCGGCTCTCCTGGCGGATGAGGCCGTAGACCCACGCTTCGTCGAGGTTCATCTGGCTCGAGCGCACGCGGAGCACGTCCCTGAACGGCGCGGGGTAGCGCAGGCTGAAATCGTGGAGGTCGGCGGTCTTGTCCGCGGTATTGATCGCGCGGTCGTAAAGCTCGTAGCGGCGCGCGAGCTCGGCCGCGGTGAGCAACTGGCGATCGTCGAGGTTGCGAACCAGCCACACCCATTCGCGAGTGGCCTCTACGCGCAGGTTCAAACGGTAGAACTCGAGCGCGCGGCGCACCGTCGGGTTCGCGTTCATGACCTGGATATCTTCAGGCGACGGCTTGAAGGTGGTGGGCGGGGTGCCGATCCGGTCGCCGAGCTCTTCGAGCGCGAGCTGGCCGTAGAAGCTGTATTCGCGCGCGACTGGTTTGAGCAGCGCGACCGCCTCCGCCTCGCGCCCGGCGGCTTTGAGCGCACGCGCTTTCCAGTAGCGCCACGAAGAGAGCTCGCGCTCGCGGCTGCTCATCGCATCGATAGACGCGAGCACTTCGGGCCAGTTGCGCGCCCGCAGCGCGGCGCGCACCTTCCATCCGAGCTGCGCGTCGGACAGGTCGCGCGCGCGGCCGAACCACGCGAGCGCTTCGGGGTCGTGGCGCATCGCGGCGGACTGCGCGAGCAGGCCCCACACGTAACCTCGCTCCTCGGCGCTGAATTGCTTTTCGATGCGCGTCCAGTGCGCCGCCGCCTGCTGCGCCGAGCTTTTCGCGAGCCGGTAGACCGCGAACATCGTCGCTTCGCGGCCGCCGCGAGTGCGCAGGTCGAACTGCTGTCGGTCGAGGTAGCCGCCGGGATTGGTGAAGATGAGCGTCAGCGCGCGCGCGTCGGGCTGCTGGCCGGGGGTCAGGTAGATCGCGGCGCGCTGCGCCATGGCGACCTGCCCCGCTTCGAGCGAGAGGCGTACGCGGGCCCAGATGTCTTCCTGGCTGAGCTTCTGTTCCTGCATGAGCGCGCTGAAAAGCGTCGTGCAGTTGTCCGGCAGGTCTCTCGAGATGAACCAGAGCGAGCGCGCTTCGGTGATCGCTTCGGGCTGGCTGCGCGCTCTGGACTGGATGCCGTAGCACGTGATGTCGAGGTCCTCGCCGCTGTAGAGCGCGTAATCGACGTCGAAAAGTTGCCACTGGCCGGTGCGGCCGAGGAACCTCAGCCAGTCGCCGAGCAGGGTACGCGCCACCGGCGTGTCGCCGTACGCGGCGAGAAAGCGGCGCACGTCGGCGGGACTCGCTTCCTCCAGACGCACGCGCAGCTGCCAGTACGCGACGTAAGGCTCGAGCACGTAGCCCTTCAGCCGCCCGGCGTAGTAATCGATGCGGCGCGAGTCTCCCGAGCGGAAAGCGTCGCGCGCGGCGAGGAAATCGTCGTCAGCCGCGGCGAACGCCGGCGACGCGGCAAGCAGGGCGGCGGCCGCGATGAGGCAGGCCGGGAGGGCTCGCGCGAGCTTGTCGAGGAGGAACGTGTTCATCGAAAGTGAGCCGTTTTTAATGGTTGGTGCGGCGCAACCCGCGGGCGCGATACCGCAGTAACGCACAAGCACGGCGCGCGCCTACTCACCTACGACAAAAAGTGGGGGAGCTTGATTCCGGGGAACCGGAGAAAAACAAAGCCAAAGCAGGAATCAGGACGCAAAGGAAAAGAATGGACGCCACGCCTTTCTTTCCGCAAGTCGTTGGCCATTGCCGCAATCGGCGGCGCTCGCGACCGATGATCCCCTTTGCGTCCTTTGTTTTTTCCTTCG
>JAQGNC010000006.1 GCA_028292065.1 Betaproteobacteria bacterium | reverse complement strand
ACCGTCGCGAGCATGCCCATGTAGTCGGCGGTCGCACGGTCCATGTGCGAGGCCGCGGGCGCGACACCGCGGAAGATGTTGCCGCCGCCGATCACCACGGCGATCTCGACGCCGAGCTTGGAGACTTCAGCCACCTCGTTCACGATGCGCTCGATCGTCTCGCGGTTGATGCCGTAGGTGTCGTCCCCCATCAGCGCTTCGCCGCTCAGCTTTAGAAGTATGCGCTTGTAAGCCGGTGTGTCGGGCATGTTCTACTCTGGCGTGACCTGTAAAAGTGAGCGTTGAAGCGGTGCTGGTGAAGGCGCTATCTCTATGCCTTGCCGGCGGCCTGGCCGATCTGCGCCGCGACCTCCGCGGCGAAATCGTCCTTCTTCTTCTCGATGCCTTCGCCCACGACGTACAGCGTGAACGACCCGACCGAAGCGTTCTTCGACTTGAGCAAAGCCTCGACGGTCTGCTTGTCGTTCTTCACGAAAGCCTGGCCGAGCAGGGTCACTTCCTTGAGGAACTTGGCGACCGAGCCTTCGACCATCTTCTCGACGATGTTCGCGGGCTTGCCCGACTCGGCGGCCTTGGCCGCGGCGATGTTGCGCTCTTTCTGCACCTCTTCCGCGGACACGTCTTTTTCGGAGAGCCCGCGCGGCTTGGTCGCCGCGATGTGCATCGCGATGTCCCTGGCCAGCGCCTCGTCGCCGCCGACCACGTCGACGATCACGCCGATCTTCGAGCCGCCGTGCACGTAGCTCGCCAGGCGACCCGTCGCATCGAAGCGCCGGAAGCGGCGTATGGACATGTTTTCGCCGATCTTGCCGACGAGACCTTTGCGGCGTTCTTCGACCGTCGTGCCGTCCACCGACAGCTCGGACAGTGCTGCGACATCCGCGGGGTTACGCTCCGCGACGAGCTTCGCCAACGCGTCGGCAAAAGCCCGAAACTCGTCGTTCTTCGCGACGAAGTCGGTCTCCGAGTTCACTTCCACGATCGCGCCGGTCTTGCCGTCGCCGGACAGGTGGATCGCGACGATACCTTCCGCAGCCACCCTGCCCGCGGCCTTGCTCGCCTTGTTGCCCAGCTTGATGCGCAGGATCTCTTCGGCTTTCGCCAGGTCGCCTTCCGCTTCGGTCAGCGCCTTCTTGCATTCCATCATCGGTGCATCGGTTTTTTCGCGCAGCTCGCGAACCATGCCCGCGGTGATTTCCGCCATTACTGTGTTCTCCGATGTTAAAAAAAAGGGGCTCGCGCCCCTTTAGCGCACCGGCATTGAACCGGTCGCTGCGGCTGGATCAGCCGGCCTCTTCTTCGGTGTCCTCGAGCTCGACGAATTCGTCGCCGCCGGTGACGATTTCCTTGAGGCTGTCGTTACGGCCTTCGAGGTAGGCGTCCGCAATGCCGCGCGCGTACAGGCGGATGGCGCGGCTCGAGTCGTCGTTGCCCGGGATGACGTAATCCACGCCTTCGGGGGTGTGATTGGTATCCACCACGCCGATCACCGGGATGCCCAGCTTGTTCGCTTCGGCGATCGCGTTCTTCTGGTAGCCCACGTCGATGACGAACAGGGCATCGGGCAGCCCGTTCATGTCCTTGATGCCGCCCAGGCTGCGATTGAGCTTCTCCATCTCGCGCTGGTAGGTCAGGCCTTCTTTTTTGGTCAGGCGCTCGAGCGTGCCGTCGGTCTGCATCAGCTCGAGGTCCTTCAGGCGTTTGATCGAGCCTTTGACCGTCTTGTAGTTGGTGAGCATCCCGCCCAGCCAGCGGTAATCGACGTAAGGGGCGCCCGAGCGCTGCGCTTCCTCGCGGATGATCTCGCGCGCCTGGCGCTTGGTGCCGACGAAAAGCACCGAGCCTTTGTTCGAGGACAGCTGACGGACGTATTTCAGCGCGTCCTGGTACATGGACAGCGTTTTCTCGAGGTTGACGATGTGGATCTTGTTGCGATGGCCGAAGATATACGGGGCCATCCTGGGGTTCCAGAAACGGGTCTGGTGACCGAAGTGCACGCCCGCTTCCAGCATTTCACGCATGGTGACTGACATACTTCGAAACTCCTTACAAGGGTTGAGCCTCCATCCGCCCCAACACCCCGCTCGCGTGCATGTCTGCATGCACGAGCAAGGCACCCTGGTGACCACGGCGGATGTGCGAAATCGACTCGGAAAACGGGCGTCCAGTGACACGCGCCCCGAGCCGGACAATTTGCCGGACAGTTTTGCCCGATGCATGGATCGAGCTAACCGCCTATTTTAGCACTGTAAGTGCGCGTGTCTCAAGCGCCGGAAGGGGGCGGCGCGCCGGGTGCCCGCGCCAGGCGTTCTGCACTACAATCGATGCCTGAAAAACCAAGCACTTGGAAATCCCTCCTCCGGACCCCATCTTCCGGATCTGTCATGTCCGTCATCCTCAAGACCCCCGAAGACATCGAGAAAATGCGCGTCGCCGGCCGTCTGGCCGCCGAAGTGCTCGACTATATCGCGCCGCTGATCAAGCCGGGAATCGCCACCGAGGAGGTCGACCGCCTGTGCCACGAGTACATGGTCGAGCACCAGGGCGCGACCCCGGCGCCGCTCAATTACGCGCCGCCCGGTTACCAGCCTTTCCCCAAGTCGGTGTGCACCTCGGTAAACCACGTGGTGTGTCACGGGATTCCCGGGGAGAAGAAACTCAAGTCGGGCGACATCGTCAACGTCGACGTGACCGTGATCAAGGACGGCTATCACGGCGACACCAGCCGGATGTTCTACGTGGGCCAGCCCTCGATCCAGGCGAAGCGCCTGTGCGAAGTCACCTACGAGTGCATGTGGCGCGGGATCGACGCGGTGCGCGCGGGTGCGACGCTGGGTGACGTCGGCCACGCGGTCCAGACCCACGCCGTGCAGCACGGTTTCAGCGTGGTGCGCGAGTTCTGCGGCCACGGCATCGGCCGCAAATTTCACGAGGAGCCCCAAGTCCTTCACTACGGGCGTCCCGGAACCGGTCTGAAGCTCGAAGCCGGCATGATCTTCACGGTCGAGCCGATGATCAACGCCGGCAAGGCCGACATCCGCCAGCTTGCGGACGGCTGGACCGTCGTGACCAAGGACCACAGCCTGTCGGCCCAGTGGGAACACACCGTCCTCGTCACCGAGGCCGGCCACGAGATCCTCACCGTTTCCGCCGGCACGCCGCCCCGCGCGCGTTTCGGCGACGTGAACGGCGCCTGAGCGATGGCGGTTGCCGCGTCGGCAGCGGCTCGCGCCGCGCCTCCGACGCCGGTCCAGTGGAAGCAGCGGCTCGCGGCTGAGCGCGGCGGGATCAAGACCGATTTCCTCGCGCGCTCTTCTCCGGGTGAGATGCTGCGGCACCTGCGCGCGGTCATCGACCGGCAGTTGCGCGAAGTGTGGCAAGCCTACGCCATGCCGCGCGAGATCGCGCTGGTCGCGGTCGGGGGTTACGGCCGCGGCGAGCTCTTCCCCTACTCCGACGTCGACCTCCTGATCCTGCTGCCGCGCGCGCCTGACGAAGCGCTCGAAGGCCAGCTCGAGCAATTGATCGGCGCGCTGTGGGACCTCGGCATCGAAGTCGGCCACAGCGTGCGCACGGTCGAGGACTGCCTGCAGATGGCCGAGCAGGACATCACGGTCCAGACGACTTTCCTCGAGTCGCGGCTTCTCAAAGGCAGCCGCGCGCTGTTCCGCCGCTTCGTCGAAGCGACCGCCGGCGCTCTCGACCCGCAGGCTTTCCTCGACGCCAAGCTCCTCGAGCAGCAGCAGCGGCACGCCCGCGCGCACGAAACCAACCTCGAGCCCAACATCAAGGAAAGCGCCGGCGGCCTGCGCGACCTGCAGACCGTCCTGTGGATCGCCCGCGCCGCCGGTATCGGGAAAAGCTGGTCCGAGCTCGCGCAGCGCCAGCTCATCACCGCGCACGAAGCGCGCGAGATCCAGCGCCACGAGCGCTTCCTCCAGACCCTGCGCATCCGCCTGCATTACCTCGCGGGACGTCGCGAGGACCGCCTGCTCTTCGATC
>JAQGNC010000655.1 GCA_028292065.1 Betaproteobacteria bacterium | reverse complement strand
TGCACCGCGTTCTCGAAATACGGCGCGAGCTCGCGGCTGCGCTCGAAAAGCTTTTCTTCCTCGAACACGTCGAGGCTCGCCAGCGCCGCCGCGCACGCGAGCGGGTGCCCGGAGTAGGTGTAGCCGTGGAAGAACTCGATCGCATTCTCCGGCGCCGCGTTCACGACCGCGTCGTACACGCCTTTGCGTGCGACGACCGCGCCCATCGGCACCGCGCCATTGGTGAGGCCTTTCGCGATGCACACCATATCCGGCACGACCCCGAAGAGGCTCGTGGCGAAAGGCGCGCCGACGCGGCCGAAACCGGTGATCACCTCGTCGAATATGAGCAGGATGCCGTACTTGTCGCAGATCGCGCGCAGGCGCTCGAGATAACCTTTCGGCGGCACGAGCACGCCGGTCGATCCCGCGAGCGGCTCGACGATGACCGCGGCGATGTTCGAGGCGTCATGCAGAGCGACGATGCGCGTCTCCAGCTCGTCGGCGAGGTGCGCGCCCCACGCGGGCTGGCCGCGGGTATACGAGTTGTGCTCGAGGTTGTGGGTGTGCGGGAGGTGATCGACGTGCGGCAGCAGGTTCCCGAACGTCTTGCGGTTGCCCGGAATTCCGCCCACCGAGACGCCGCCGAAGTTGACGCCGTGGTAGCCGCGCTCGCGCCCGATCAGCCACCGCCGCGCAGGCTCGCCTCGCGCCCGATGGTAGGCGAGGGCGATCTTCAGCGCGGTGTCGACCGCTTCGGAACCCGAATTGGTGAAGAACGAATAATCGAGGTCGCCCGGCATCAGGCTTTTCAGGCGCTCCGCGACCTTGAACGGACCCGGGTGCCCCATCTGGAAAGGCGGCGCGTAATCGAGCTCCGCCGCCTGCCGCTGTATCGCTTCGACGATTTTTTTGCGGCCGTGGCCCGCGTTGGTGCACCACAGGCCCGAGGTCCCGTCGAGTATCCTGCGCCCGTCGTCGGCGACGTAATGCATGTCTCGAGCCGAGACGAGCATGCGAGGCGTTTTCTTGAACTGGCGGTTTGCCGTGAAAGGCATCCAGAACGGGTCGAGTGCGTCGTTTGTGGAAGTCATCTGGAAGGGCCTGGCGGAGGAAAGCGCTATTGTGCCAGCCGCACGGACACGCGGCCACTCGCGCCCGCGTCGATAACGCGTGGCGCCGGATGTTATATTCGGTCCTCTTTTTCTCGACTGCAGTCGTCACGCGTTTCGCGACACGGCTCGCGCCTGACGCCACAGGATTCATAACGAACATGTCCCGCGCCATCGTCTGCCTCACTTTCGATTTCGATGCGATCTCCGGCTGGATCGCGCGCGGCATGACTTCGCCGAGCCCGATCTCGCGCGGGGAGTTCGGGCCTCACGTCGGAGCGCCGCGCATCCTCGATCTTCTCGAGAGACACGAAATCAGGAGCTCGTGGTACATCCCCGGCCACACGCTCGAGAGCTATCCGGATGCGTGCCGCAAGGTCGCCGATGCCGGCCACGAGATCGGCCATCACGGATGGACCCACCGCCCGCCCGCATCGCTCACGCGGGAAGAGGAAGAGCACGAGCTCGTTCGCGCCAACGAGCTGATCCGCCAGCTGACCGGGCGCTACGCGCGGGGTTATCGCTCGCCGTCGTGGGACTTGAGCCCGCACTCGGTCGAGCTCCTGTTGAAGCACGGTTTCGTCTACGACAGCAGCATGATGGGCGACGACTACACGCCGTACCGCGTGCGCCAGGGCGACGTGATCACGCTCGAGCAGCCCGCGGTTTTCGGTGCCGAGACGAAGTTGATCGAGATGCCGATCAGCTGGACGCTCGACGACTACCCGCATTTCGAGTTCCTGCGCACCCCGACGACCATATTGCCGGGCAACATGAACGCCAACGCGGTGCTCGGCAACTGGGTCGACGACTTCCTCTACCTGCACGAGAACCTCGAGTGGGGCGTCATCACCTACACCTTCCATCCGTTCGTCATCGGGCGCGGCCATCGCATGGTCATACTCGACAAGCTCATCAGGACCCTGAAAGAGCACGGCGCGGTGTTCACGACGCTCGAAGACGCCGCGGCCGAGTACCAGCAGCGCAGTGGTCAAGCTCGATAACGTTTCCAAGCGTTACGGTGCGCGGGTCGCGCTGCATCCGGTCGACCTCGAGATCCCCAGCGGCGAGACCACGGCGCTGATCGGTCCGAGCGGATGCGGTAAATCCACGCTGCTGCGGATGATCGTCGGGCTGGTGCGGCCGGACACGGGGGTCGTCAGGATCGGCGCGGAGGTGCTGACTGCCGACAACGTCGAGCGCCTGCGGCATGGAATCGGCTACGTCATTCAGGACGGCGGACTGTTTCCGCACCTGAGCTGCGCGCAGAACGTCGTGCTCCTCGCCCGCCACCTGGGGCTGCCGAAAGCGCAGATCGATGCACGGCTGCAGGCGCTCTCCGCTCTCGTCCACATTCCCGCCGACGCCCTTGACCGTTATCCCCAGCAGCTTTCCGGAGGCCAGCGCCAGCGCGTGGGGCTCATGCGCGCGCTCATGCTCGATCCGAAGCTGCTGCTCCTCGACGAGCCGCTCGGCGCGCTCGACCCGGTGACGCGCTTCGAGCTGCAGACTGAGCTCAAAGCGATCTTCGAGCAGCTTTCGAAGACGGTCGTAATCGTGACCCACGACATGGGCGAAGCGGGTTTTTTCGCCGAAGACATCGTGATGATGCGCGAAGGGCGCATTGTGCAGCGCGGCAGCATTGCGGATCTCCTCGAAAGACCTGCCGAGCCTTACGTATCGCAGTTCATGCGCGCCCAGCGGGTGCCCGGCGCCCCGGAACCGGCATGAGCGCACGGCTCGTTCTGTGGGTGCTCTGCAGCGTCTGCACGTGGTGCCACGCGGAAAGCATCAACGTCGGCTCCAAGCGCTTCACCGAGTCCTACATCCTCGGCGAGATCCTCACGCAGACGGCGCGGCGCGCAGGGGAGGGGACGGTCGCCCACCAGCAGGGCCTGGGCAACACGGGAATCGTTTTCTCCGCGCTCAAGAGCGGCGCGGTCGATCTTTATCCGGATTACACCGGAACGGTTGCGTTCGAGCTGCTGCGCCTCAAAGACGCACCCACCGTGGAGGCGCTCAAACGGCTGCTGGCGCCCTACGGCATCGGAGCAGCGATCCCTCTCGGGTTCAGCAACACCTATGCGCTCGCGGTCAGCGAGGCGAGAGGCAAAGCGCTCGATCTCGCGCGCATCTCGCAGCTCGCACGCCAGCCCGAGCTCAAGATCGGCCTTTCGCAGGAATTCATGAACCGCCGCGACGGCTGGCCCGCGTTGAAAAGCGCATACGGCCTGCCGCACGAGCCTCGCGGCCTCGATCACGGCATCGCTTACGAAGCCCTTGCCGCCGGCCAGATCGACGCGATGGACGTGTATTCGACCGACGCGAAGATCGTCCGCTACGGCGTGCGGGTGCTCGACGACGACAAGCGCTTCTTCCCTCCATACGATGCGGTCGTGCTGTACCGGCTCGATTTCCCCGGCCGCTATCCCAAGACGTGGGCGGCCCTGCAGTCCCTCGAAAATCGAATCGATACGCCGGCGATGGCGCGGATGAACGCGGCGGCCGAGCTCGACGGGCGCCCTTTCAGCAAGGTCGCGGCGGACTTTCTCGACGGTGCAAGTGCTGCCCGGCCGCGGGGCGATGCCGCCGCGGAGCGCTCGTCGTTCCTGTCGGTGTTGTTCGGGCCCGATCTCGGACGGGTGACGCTCCAGCACCTGGCGCTGGTGCTGGCGTCCCTCGTCCCGGCGATTGCGGTCGGCATACCGCTCGGGGTGTGGGCGCACCGCTCGCGCAGGACGGCGCCTTTCATCATGGCTTTCGTGGCGCTGCTGCAAACCATCCCCGCGCTCGCGCTCCTGGCTTTTCTCATCACGCTGATGGGGCGCATCGGGCCGGTGCCGGCGGTGGTCGCGCTTTTTCTCTACGCGCTCCTGCCGATCGTCCGCAATACCGCGACGGGTCTCGCCGACATCCCCGCGCCGCTCGGCGAATCGGCGCTCGCCCTCGGGCTACCCGCGCGCACCAGGCTGCGCACCATCGAGCTCCCGCTCGCGAGCCGCAGCATACTCGCCGGGATCAAGACCTCCGCCGTCATCGGCGTGGGCACTGCGACGATAGCGGCGTTCATCGGCGCCGGCGGATTCGGCGAGCGCATCGTGTCCGGCCTCGCGGTCAACGACACCGCGATGCTGCTCGCGGGGGCGGTGCCCGCAGCGGTTCTCGCCTTCGCAGTGCAATGGGGTTTCGATGCGCTCGAGCGCCGGCTCGTGCCTGCGGGACTGCGCCTCGACGGCGCTCGCGCCGAGTAGCCGCGCCCCGGGTGCAGAGGCTGCGTAGCCGCGAATGAACTTAATGAAAGCAGCCCGGTCAGTGCAGTATCGCATCGCCCCCGCGCGTCCCACGGCACAGGGCCGGACGGTTATACTGTGGCCTTTGTCCGGCCGGTAATGCCGCTCGACTTGGAAAAAAAAGCTGAGTTCAGGGACGGAATCGATGAGCGATCGCGAGATCGATCAGCAGTTGGTCGAGCGTGCGCAGCGTGGAGACAAGCACGCGTTCGAGTTGCTGGTAAGCAAGTATCAGAGAAAGCTCGGCCGGCTCCTGTCGCGCTTCATACGCGACTCGACCGAGGTAGAGGATGTGACGCAGGAGGCCTTTATCAAGGCCTACCGCGCGCTGCCGTCATTTCGCGGCGATAGCGCGTTCTATACATGGCTGTATCGCATAGGAATCAATACCGCCAAGAATTACCTGGTGGCGATGGGGCGACGCGCGCCCACGACCACCGACATCGACAGTGAGGAAGCAGAAGGTTTCGAGGATGGGGACCAGCTGCGCGACCTGAACACGCCGGAAAACGAGATGATGAGCCGGCAGGTCGGTGAGACGGTGAACCAAACACTGGAAGAACTGCCAGAAGAATTACGCACCGCCATCACCCTTCGCGAGATCGAGGGGCTGAGCTACGAGGACATTGCAAACATCATGAATTGTCCGATTGGAACGGTGCGATCGAGGATATTCCGTGCGCGTGAAGCGATCGCGGAGAAACTGAGGCCGTTGCTCGGCACAAGCAAGGACAGGAGATGGTGATGGAAAGCATATCGGCTTTGATGGATGGCGAGCTGGACGAGCACCCGGCCCGGCACGAAATCGCGCTTCTCAGGAACGATCCCGAGCTGCGCGAGCGCTGGGACACCTTCCACCTCGTCGGTGACGCCCTGCGCGGCGAGCCGATGATCTCCGCGGGCTTCAGCGAGGCTTTCGCACAACGCCTTGCCGCCGAGCCGACCGTGCTGGCGCCGCGCCGCACCAGCCGCCAGGCGAAGCGCGTGACCACCTACGCGCTCTCGGCAGCCGCGTCGGTTTCGGCCGCGGCGCTCGTCGCATGGGTCGCCATGAGCGGGCCTAACGCCGACAGCATGCTCGCCGGCAGCGGTTCGGAAGCGCGGCTCCAGTCCCCCGGCGCGGCAGGTGGAACCGCCGTGATTCCCGCCAGCGTTTCGACCGACGGGACGATGAACGAATACTTCCTCGCGCATCAGGGCTTCTCTCCGAGCACGGCGATCCAGGGTCTTGCGCCTTACATACGAACCGTCAGTGCGACCCGCCCGGCCGCGCAGGACCGCTGAGGCGCGAGCGGCGGCGGTCGCAGTGGCGAGTTCCGGACATGAGGGCGTGAGCTTCAGCAACATGGGTAAGCGGGGATGTCTGGTCGTTCTGCTGGGCCTCGCAGGCGCAGCCCACGCCGCTGACAACGCCGCAACCGGCGACGCCGGGGCATGGCTCAAAAAGATGGCGAGCGCCTCGCGCCAGCAGAATTACAGCGGCACGATCGTCTATCAGCACGGCAACAGCGTCGAAACTTCACGCGTCGCGCATTTCGTGAACAGCGCTGGCGGTGAGTTCGAGAAGCTCGAAACCCTCGACGGGCCCGCCCGGGAAGTCATCCGCAGCAACGACCAGGTCATCTGTTACCTGCCGAACGCGAAGACCGTGCTCATCGAGGAGCGCAACCGCAACGCGCGCAACTTCCCCGCGCTGATTCCCGAATCGCTGCAGGGCATCAACGAGAACTATCGCATCAGGACCGAAGAAGTCGATCGCGTGGCAGGTCACGACTGTCAGTGGATCGCGCTCGAGCCGCGCGACAACCTGCGCTACGGCCGCCGTTTCTGCGCCGAGCTCGGGTCGTCGCTGCCGCTGCGCGCGCAGACGATGAACGAGAAAAACGAGGCGATCGAGTCTTTCGGTTTCACCCAGCTCACCCTGGGCGGGCAGTTCAGCCGGGAGCGCGTGAAATCGAAGTATGCCGAGAAAAGCCGCGCGCAGAACTGGCGCGTCGATCGCTCGGCGTTCAGCATGGCGCCGCCGACGCCTGCCGATACCGGGTGGGTGCTGTCCAAACCGATGCCGGGTTTCAAGAAGCTGATGGA
>JAQGNC010000643.1 GCA_028292065.1 Betaproteobacteria bacterium | reverse complement strand
CTATCCTCCCGCTGTCATCGGCATGCCGCTCGCCGACGTGGACACGCCCGCGCTGATCCTCGAGCTCGACGCTTTCGAGCGCAACCTGCGCCGCCTGCCCGAATCGCTCGGCACGCGCAGCATCATGGTGAGGCCGCACGCCAAGAGCCATAAATGTCCGCAGATCGCGATGCGCCAGATGGCGCTCGGCGCGGTCGGCGTGTGCTGCCAGAAAGTGAGCGAAGCCGAAGCGCTCGTCGAAGGCGGCGTGCCTGACGTGCTGATCGCGAACGAAGTGGTCGGCGCATTCAAGCTGAAGCGTCTCGCCGCGCTCGCCAAACAGGCTCGCGTCGCGGTCTGCGCCGACGATGCCGGCAACATCAGCGCGATCGACGCGGCCGCTCGGGAAGCCGGCGTGACCCTCGACGTGCTGGTCGAGATCAACGTCGGCGCGAACCGCTGCGGTGTGGAGCCGGGCAAGCCCGCGCTCGCGCTCGCCAAGCAGATCGCGGGCAGCGCGAACCTGCGCTTCGCCGGTCTCCAGGCGTATCAGGGCACCGCGCAGCACCTGCGCAAAGTCGAAGCGCGCCGCGCCGCGATCGAAACCGCGGCGGCGCAGGTAAAGCGCACGCGCGAGCTCCTGAGCGCCGCAGGCATCGAGTGCCCGAAGGTGACGGGCGCCGGCACGGGCACCTATCTGTTCGAAGCCGCGAGCGACGTCTACGACGAGCTCCAGGCGGGCTCCTATATCTTCATGGACGCCGATTACGCCCGTAACGACTGGACGGAAAGCGGCAGCCCGCGCTTCGAGCACAGCCTCTTCGTCTGGACCACCGTCATGAGCCGCACGAACCCAGAGCGCGCGATCGTCGACGCAGGCCTCAAAGCGTCGAGCATCGACTCGGGCATGCCTCGCATCGCCGACGGCGGCCCGGCGGAATACATCAAGGCCTCTGACGAGCACGGCGTCATCCAGCTCAACGGCGCGAGCGGCTACGCGGTCGGCGACAAGCTGAAGCTCATCCCCGGCCACTGCGATCCAACCGTGAACCTCTACGACCATTTCATCTGCATCCGCAACGGCGTCGTCGAAGCGGTGTGGCCGATCACCGCGCGCGGCGCGGTCTGGTGACGTAGGGCAAACGCCCCTACCTTAGACGCAAGGCATCCCACCCCCACCCTACCCCTCCCCCTGAAGGGGAGGGGATGTTTTTGTCATCCGCGCCGCGGATAACTCTCCTTCCCCTTCAGGGGGAAGGTTGGGATGGGGGTGGTTTTGAAGGAAAGGAGGTAACGGAGGGAAACCTTGGTTTCCCTCTGTTCGTTTACCGCCCGCGGGCCCCGGCGGGGCCCTTCAGGGGGAAGGTTGGGATGGGGGTGGTTTTGCTTTTGAATTACTCGACCGGCGATGCCCCGCATCCGCGCATTCCGCATCTCTCTGCGCGCTGTTGCTGTGCGTATCGCACACGCGTTCGATCGATAGCTGCACCGTCGTCGACTCGCGCGCGAATGGTTCGCTTCTTGCGTATCCGCGTGCGCGGCGTTTCGCGAATCGCGACGCGCAAGCACTGACAACAACCTCCGGGGACACCATGAAAGCTTTCTGCACGCTCGCGTGCGGCGCATTCGCT
Source organism: Betaproteobacteria bacterium (assembly GCA_028292065.1). GTDB lineage: Bacteria > Pseudomonadota > Gammaproteobacteria > Burkholderiales > SG8-41 > JAQGMV01. Next base: position 6,156 of record JAQGNC010000643.1, on the reverse strand, counting down.
TGCGCCGCGCTTTTAGGCGCAGGGCCCGCGCTCGCGCAATCGCAATACCCGACCAAGGCGGTGCGCATCATCGTGCCGTTCCCGCCGGCCGGAAACACCGACGTGTATGCGCGGCCGGTCGCGCGCAAGCTGAGCGAGCTATACGGCCAGCAGATGATCATCGACAACCGTCCGGGCGCCGGCGGCACGATCGGCATGGAGCTCGCGTCGAAGTCTGCGCCCGACGGCTACACGCTCGTGTGGGGCTCGACCAGCACGCACGGCGTAGGGCCGAACGTCTACAAGAAGCTGCCGTACGACCCGGTGAAGGATTTCGAGCCGGTGATCCTCGCGGTGCTCGCGCAGAACATCCTCGTCGTGCATCCGGCGGTGCCTGCGAAGACGGTGAAGGAGCTGATCGCGATCACCAAATCGAAGCGCTCGAGCTTAAGCTTCGCGTCGTCCGGCAACGGCACGATCAGCCATCTCGCCGGCGAGCTGTTCAACACCATGGCCGGGACCGACATGGTGCACGTGCCGTATAAAGGCAGCAGCCCGGCGCTGGTCGATCTCATCTCGGGACAGGTCGACGTGATGTTCGACAGTCTCGCGGCGTCGCTGCCGCAGGTCAGGGCCGGCAAGCTGCGCGCGCTCGCGGTGACGGGCGAGAAGCGCTTCCCGGCGATGAAGGAGATCCCGACGATCAATGAATCGGGCTTGAAAGGCTACGAAGTCTCGACGTGGCTCGCGATATGGGCGCCGCCGAAGACGCCGCGCGAGCTCGTTGCCAGGCTCAACGCCGATATCGACAAGACTCTGCACCAGCCCGAGATGATGAAGCTCATGGCCGAGAACGGCGCGGAGCCCGGCGGCGGGCCTCCGGCGCGCCTCGAGCAGCACGTGAAGAACGAGATCGCAAAGTGGGGCAGGGTGGTGAAGGCCGCGCGCGTGACGGTCGAGTAGATCGTCATTCCGGACGCGCGACAAGCGCAAGTGATCCGGAATCCATTTTCAAACCGTTCGACGTGAAAAATGGATCGTGGCCCGCGCCAGGGTCATGACGCTCGACGGCACGGTCGATTCGATCACTCGGCCTTCATCCCCCGCTCCCTGATCACCCGGCCCCACTTCTGGATCTCACTCTTCAGGTGCGCCGAAAGCTCGTCGGGGGTGCTCGCGATGAGGTCGAGACCGCGGTCCGCGAAGCGCTGGGTCTGCTCGGGGGTACGCAGCGTGGTGCGTATCTTGTCGCTCAGCACAGCGATGACCGCGGGCGGCGTCGCCTTGGGCGCGACGACCGCGTGCCAGGTGGTGAATTCGTAATCCGGCAATCCTGCGGAGGCGACGGTCGGCACGCCGGGCAGTATGCGAGCGGGTTGTGATCCTGTGACCGCGAGCGCCCGCAGCCGCTTGGCCAGCACGAGCGGGGCCGATTCGGTGATGTTGGCGAACGTCGCTTCGGTCTCCCCGCTCATCGTCGCGACCAGCGCGGGGCCGCCGCCTTTGAAGTGCACCGCGACGAGATTCGCTTTCGACAGATAGTTGAAGAGCTCGCCGGCGATGTGCGGATTGGTCGCGGCTCCGGCGGAGCCGTAGTTGAGTTTGCCCGGGCGCGCTTTGGCGAGCGCGATCAGCTCGCGTACCGAGCGCACCGGCAGCGACGGATGCACGGTGATGACCGACGGCGACGACGAGATCAGCGACACCGGCGCAAAGTCGTTGATCGGATCGTACGGCACGCGGCTATACAGGAACTGGTTGGTGACGAGCGGCAGGGTGTTCAGGAGCAGGGTGTAACCGTCGGGCGCCGAGTTCTTCGCGAGCTCGGTGCCGATGTTCCCCGACGCGCCGCTGCGGTTGTCGACCACGACCTGCTGGCCCATCGGCTTGGCGAGCTCGTTGGCGACGATGCGCGCGACGATGTCGACGCTGCCGCCGGGCGGGAACGGCGAGATGATGCGGATCGCTTTCGCGGGATACGCCTGTGCGAGCGCTTCAGGGCTCCACGCGACTGCGATCGCGATCGCCGCCGCCACCATTCGTTTGTTGTTCATTGCTCCTCCCTGCCGCGATCGCTGCGCTGCGCTGCCGCGCACTTCGCCGCGCGGATGCAACTAGAATAGCCCAGCCGCGAGATTAGAATAAGAGCGCGGCATTCACTAGAGGAAACCCAGCTCATGGCAGTCAACTCGCGACCCGCGGCGTCTCCGGGTTCGACCCGCATCGGCTTCGTCGGAATCGGCAACATGGGCCAGCCGATGGCGGGCCATCTCATCAAAGCCGGCTGGAAAGTCAGCGTGTACGACACCGCGCCTGAGAAGACCCGCGCGTTCGTCGATGCGAACGGGGGAGAGATCGCCTCCAGCATCAAAGAGCTCGGACAGAACTCCGACGTGGTCATCACGATGCTGCCCGACGGCAAAATCGTGCGTCACGTGGCGCTCGGCGCCGACGACAATCTGGTCCAGGGGATGCGCAAGGGCGCGGCGATCATCGACATGAGTTCGTCGGCGCCGGTGGGCACCCGCGAGCTCGGCGCGGCGCTCGCCGCGCACGGGATCGATCTCCTCGACGCGCCGGTCTCGGGCGGGGTCAAAGGCGCGGTCGCGGGAACGCTTGCGATCATGGTCGGCGGCGACCCGGCGCTCGCCGAGCGCCTCGACGCAGTGCTCGCGCCGATCGGCAGGCGTTTCTACATCGGCGCGCTCGGCGCAGGCCACGCCGCGAAAGTGCTCAACAACTACGTCTCCGCCGCGGGCCTGGTCGCGGCAGCCGAAGCGGTCCTCGTCGCGCAGCGCTTCGGGATCGATTCGCAAAAGCTGATCGACGTCATCAACGCCTCGACCGGCCGCAATAACAGCACCGAGAACAAGTTCGCGCAGTTCATCCTCAACGGGAAATTCAATTCAGGCTTCGCGCTGGGGCTCATGGCCAAGGATCTCGCGCTGGCGATGGAAGTGGCGGACGCGTGCGACGTTCCGGCGGAGCTCGGTCGGGCCTGCCTCGAGCTGTGGAAGCAGGCCGAGAAGGCAGTCGGCGGCGCGGCCGATCACACCGAAGTCGCACGTTACGTCAACGAACACAGTTCGAGGAGCGAGCGTTGAAACAGGAGACGGTGCCCCGCACCTGGCCGGGCGATATCTACCAGGTTTTCAAGCGGCTGAAAGTCGCGCAGGTCGCGTATGTGCCCGACGCCGGGCACACCCAGCTCATCCTCGATTGCCAGGGCGACCCGGAGATGACCGCCGTCTCGCTCACCACCGAGCAGGAAGGTGTCGCCATGCTGTCCGGCGCCTGGCTCGGGGGGAATCGCGGCGCGCTGCTCATGCAGTCTTCAGGCGCGGGCAACTGCATCAACATGCTCAGCCTCGCGCAGGAATGCCGTTTCCCGCTGCTCATGCTGATCACGATGCGCGGCGAGTGGGGCGAGTTCAATCCGTGGCAGCTCGCCATGGGGCAGAGCACGCAAAGAGTGCTCGAGCATTCGGGTTGCGTCGTGCAGCGCGTCGACAAAGCCGAAGAAGTCGGCGAAGTCGTCTTCGCGGCGGGGCAGATGGCCTTCAGCACGAATCGCGCGGTGGCGGTGCTGATCGGACAGCGCATCGTCGGGTTCAAGGACTGGAGCAAATGATGGCGGCAGAGCAAAACGTGAGCGGCACGCTCGACCGGCGCGACGTGGTCGGGCGTATTCTCGAGCGGCGCGGCGACGCGCTCGTCGTCACGGGCCTGGGCTCGAGCTGTTACGACGCGGGCGTTCACGATCACCCGAATACGTTCTACCTGTGGGGCGCGATGGGCGCGGCGGCGATGATGGGCCTCGGGCTCGCGCTCGCGCAGCCCGCGCGGCGCGTCGTGGTCATCACCGGCGACGGCGAAATGCTGATGGGCCTCGGGTCGCTCGCGACGATCGGCGCGCAGAAACCGGAGAATCTTGCGATCGTCGTGATCGACAACGAGCTCTACGCCGAAACCGGCATGCAGGCGACGCACACTGCGCGCGGCGTCGATCTGGCAGTGATGGCGAAAGGTGCAGGCTTCACGCTCGCCGAGACCGTCAGGAGCGAGCACGACCTCGAGCGCGCGATCGCAGCGTTGTACGAGACCCGCGGCACGGTGTTCCTCGACGTGAAAGTGACCTCGCAGCGTTATCCGATGTCGATCCGGCTGCGCGACGGCGCTCATATCAAGAACCGCTTTCGCGAGAACCTGCTTGGACAGGCGGCGTTCGATTAGGTGGCGTGAGAAGGTGATGTGACAGCGCTTGTCTCCCTCGCCCCGCGTGCGGGGAGAGGGTCGGGGAGAGGGGACGACTGAGGCGGACACGATGAAAAAACTTCGAGTTTCGATCCTGTCCTTCGCGGTGCTATTTGTCGGCTACGAGCTCGCGTGGACCCAAGGCGACCGTATATCGGCGTTTCGCGAACAGGAGCGGCGCGCGGTCGCCGAGCCTTTCAAGGGCGTGACGACGAACGGCAAGGTCGTGCCGGGGCTCTTCAAGATCCAGTCGACCGGCGTCACCACGAAACCGGTGCGTACAGCCGCGGACGCTTTCCTCGCCGGTATCAACGACGAGCAGCGCAAGAAGACCCTGTTCCCGGTCGACGACGACGAATGGCGCAAGTGGGACAACCGCAGTTTCTCGCTGCGGCAGGGGGTCGGCTTCAACGAGATGACGGCCGCCCAGCGCGAGCTCGCGTTTGCGCTGCTGCGCGCGAGTCTCAGTGCGAAGGGGCTGCAGAAGACGAGCGACATCATGAAGCTCAACGGAACCCTCGCCGAGCTCGCCAATAACTTCGACGAATACGGCCGGTGGTCGTACTGGATCACGGTGATGGGCACGCCTTCCGACTCCGAGCCCTGGGGATGGCAGCTCGACGGCCATCACGCGATCATCAACTACTTCGTGCTCGGCGATCAGGTGGTGATGACGCCGACTTTCATGGGCTCGGAGCCGGTGCGTGCGGAGGCGGGCGCGTTCAGGGGCACGATCGTCATGCAGGACGAGCAGAACAAGGGATTGCGGCTTTTCAATGCGCTCGACAAGGGGCAGCAGGCGAAAGCGGTGATCCGCAGCAGTAAAGGCGCCACCGACAACCTCGCGCAGGCCTACGAGGACAACCTGGTGCTCGACTATGCCGGTATTCCGGTGTCACAGCTGAACCCGCGGCAGCAGGACCTGCTGCTCGACCTCATCGCCGAGTACGTCGGCAACATGAAGGAAGGTCACGCCAAAGTGCGCATGGAGGAAGTGCGCTGGCACCTTTCCCGCACTTACTTCGCGTGGATCGGCAGCGCAGCCCCGGACGGCGTTTTCTACTACCGCATCCAGAGCCCGGTAATCCTGATCGAGTTCGATCACCAGAACCGCGTTGCGCCGGTTCGCACGGACACGGCGAGCCGCGATCACATCCACACCGTCGTGCGCACGCCCAACGGGAACGATTACGCAAGGACCTGCTGCGCCAGCACCACGCGCTCGTGCGGCACTAAGGGTCGCTTGTCCCAATGACACGCGCGCGGTGGTCCGAGGCGCGTCAGCCGATCCGCAACGCCTGGCGCAAATCGCTGATCGCCTGCTGCCGCGTGCGCTTCATCCACTTCCTGCGCTTGCCGATCGCTTCGTTCTCGACTTCGGGAACGACTTTCATCGCGACGAAAACGGGTCCGGGCTGCTCCAGGATGTCCGGCAGCGCTTTGGAAAACGCGTCGAGGTCTTCGAACGCGAATGCGGCAGGGTAGCCCGCGCCTTTGGCGATGAGGTCGTAGGACACGTTCTTCGCGTTCGGCACCGGCTGACCGCCGGTCGTCGCGTAGCATTCGTTGTCGAGCATGAAATGGTAGAAGTTCGCCGGCTTCTGTTCGGCGATCGTCATCAGGATCGCGAGGCTCATCTGCAGATCGCCCTCGGAATCGAAGAGCACGACTTTGCGGTGCGGCAGCGCCATCGCGAGACCGAACGCGAAAGCCGCGTGTCCGCCCATCGCGGGGTCGCCGAGCGGCACGTCGAGCCTGTCGTTCGTGCTGATGTCGACCCAATGCCGCCCGCCGCGGCCGGGAACCACGATGGCGTCTGCCCGGTATTGCTGGAAGATCTTCAGTGCGTCAGCGGTTTTGAACATGTGTTCTCCGAGTAGACAAAAACCACCCCCATCCCGACCTTCCCCCTGAGGGGGAAGG
>JAQGNC010000614.1 GCA_028292065.1 Betaproteobacteria bacterium | reverse complement strand
CAGCACGGGAAAACCCCGGGACGCGTGCTCCTTCGGTCTCTGCGTCCGGGCGTTACTGGGCGCCGTGTTACTCCAGGCGCGCCAGCCGCGTCACGGTTTCGCGAATGCAACGCGCACTGAGCGGCTTCTGCAGGCGGGCCTGGATCGACTGGCCGCGGCACAGCACCGGATCGGACGCGGTGCAGATCACGAGCGGCACGTGCGGATCGAAGCGGCGAAGCTCCCGTATGACGTCGATCTCACTGAAGCCCGGAACCGCCGGATCGAGGAAGTAGAGATCGTACGCGCGGCAGTGTGCGAGCTGTACTGCGTCGTCCGCCGTGAGCGCGAAGTCCACCTCGTGCTCGTACAGGATCTCCGCGACGAGGAGCCTCGACTCGTCCTCGGCGTCGATGCAAAGGACTTTCGGACTGGACCGGACGAGCGGGTAGACGGGGCTTTCGTAAACAGTCGTTGCGGCCATTCGTATCTTCTTTCCTGGTGTCATCGGCTCATCGGTCTGTAAGCGTCGCCGCCCGTTCAGGCGGTCGAACGCTCCCTGGGCTGCGGCGTCGCGCGAGTGTCGACCGATTGCTTCGCCTTCGCGTCCTGATCGTCTCGGCTGCGATGCGTCCAGCGGACGACGAAGTGGGAACGTAAAAAGATGCCCGCGGCATGCCGGCGGCGCGACAGCGGCGTGTCGGCTCAGGCGGCGATCTGTTCGGTAGCGTACTCACGCGACTGATCGGCCCGTCCGCTCGAGAGGACCTCGCGGTTCCCCGACCGATAACGTGCCGCGTCGGCCGTGCACTGCTCGCGTGTCTCGAAGCTTTGCAGCGACTCGTCGACGAGCTCGCCGGCGTGGTGATGTTCCCAGCGCCAGCCCGCGAACCACTCGTGAATGACGCGCCATTCGTGCAGGGCCGGCGGCGCCGCGCCCTCAGGCGCCCGCTGGAGGTGAAGCCCGTGCACGCGCGCAGTCGAGCTCAAGCGCGAAGCTGCGCGGCGCGACGCACGGCTTGCAGAGCGGGCGTTGCGCTGCCGACGCTTACGCCGTCGAACGTGCACGCGTAGCCTTTGCGCCGCGCGTCCTCGCAGCAGTCGTTGAAATACCTGAACGTGTCGGCCGACACGACCGCCCCGTCTTCCGAACGCCACTTCCAGCCGAAGGCTTCTTGTCCCGCGGTCCGGACCGAATGAACGAGTGCGATCTTCATGAAATCTCCTGAGGCATTTGCGGGCCGCTCCCCGATCGTGATCACGACGAGCGCTCGATGCTTGCAGGAGGAATATGTCACCCGGAGCCGGTCCGGGCGACAGGGACTAACGGCCACCGCCCCGGGAAAACCCCGGGCCGGCAGGCGCAGCGTAGTACGGCTTATTCCGGCGAGGTATCTTCCGACAACCACCCGCGGGAGACCGCGTAGCGAACGATGTCGGCGCGGCTGCGCAGGTCGAGCTTCTCGATGGCCGCGGCCTTGTACGATTCGACCGTCTTGATGCTGATGTCGAGCTCGGTGGCGATTTCCTTGTTGCTGCGGCCCCACGCGATCGAGCGCAGGACTTCTTCTTCCCGCAGCGTGAGGAAGTCGCGCGACTCGCGCGCGTCGCTCGCCCCACCGGGTCCGAAGGCGCGCCCCAGGACGGCTCCCGCGAGGCTGGGCTCGAGGTAGGTGCCGCCCTGCGCCACGATGCGGATCGCGTTGATGAGCGCGTCCGCCGCGCTTTTCTTGAGCACGTAACCGTTCGCGCCCGCCTGAAGCAGCCGGCGCAGATAGCCGGTGTTCGCATGGCGCGTGAGCGCGAGCACGCGCGTGTCGCCGCAGCAGTCACGAATCTGCTGCGCCGCTTCGGCGCCCCCGACCCCCGGCATCGATACGTCGAGCACGGCGACGTCGATCCTGCTCTCCTTCGCCAGGCGTATCGCTTCGGCGCCGTTCGAAGCCTGCGCCACGACTTCCATGTCCGACTGGCCGTTGATGAGCACGGCGAGGCCGTCGCGCAGGATCGCGTGGTCGTCTGCGAGCAGGACGCGCAGCTTAGCCATCAGCGCCTACCCCTCCGAGGCGGCGCGGGATTGCGCCCTTGGCACTGTCCATAGCGCCTGAGTGGTCAGCGGCGCGCCCGCGCGGCCGCGCGGGGATGACCAACCGGACGGTGGTGCCGGCGCCAGGCTTCGATTCGATGTTGACCGAGCCGCCGGCAAGCGCCGCCCGCTCGCGCATGCCGACGAGGCCGAGGCCTTTCGCGCCCGTTCCGAACGGTTGCTTGTCATCGAACCCCACCCCATCGTCGACGATGGTGAGCGACACCTCGTCGGCGCGGCGGGCCAGCGTGATTCGTACTGCGCTCGCGTGGGCATGCTTCGCCACGTTGTTGAGCGCCTCCTGCGTCATGCGGTAGAGCACGGTTTCGATCTCCGGCTCGAGGCGCGTTTCACGCACCTCGTCAGGGGCGTGCAGATTCACCGGAACGTCGAAGTGCCTGGACCAGGTGGCGGCGTAGTCGGAGACCGCATCGACGAGGCCGAGATCGTCGAGCGCGGTGGGGCGAAGCTCCCACACCAGGAAGTCGAGGTCCGAATCGAGGTCCTTCACCAGGCTTTCGAGCTGCTGCAGCTCGCCGCGAACGGGCACACTGAGCTCACTGTTGTTCTTCAGCATCGAGAGCTTGAGCCCGAGCGCGCTCACCTGCTGGCCGAGCTGGTCGTGCAGCTCGCGCGAGATGCGGCGCCGCTCGCCTTCCTGGGCGTTGACGAGCTGGCGCAGCAGGAACACCCGCGCGTCTTCGACCCGCTGGCGCTCGAAGACCTCGCGGCGCAGCGATTCGTTCGCCGCGGCAAGCTCGTGCGTGCGCTCTTCGACGCGCGTCTCGAGATCCTCGTGGGCGCGTCGCAGCTCGTCCTGCGTCTGCTTCTGCTGCGTCAGGTCGCGCGCGATCTTCGCGTAGCCGGTGACCACGCCGTTGTCCTGCAGCGGTACGCACACCCCGCTCACGTAGAAGCGCGTTCCGTCTTTCTTCACGTGCCAGCGCTCGTCGGCAGCGCGTCCACGTTCGCGCGCGGTCTGCAGCTCGCGCTCGTCTGCGCCGGTGGCGCGGTCCTCGGGCGTAAAGATGATCCGGGTATGCTGGCCGATCGCTTCCTCGTCCGTGTACCCGAAGGTGCGCTCCGCGCCCGGCGCCCAGCTGTCGATGGTGCCTTTCTCGTCCATCGTGAAAATCGCGTAATCGAGCACGCTTTCGAGCATCAGGCGCAGGCGCTCCTCGGAGGCGTGGTATGCCGCGTCCGCGCGCTTGCTTTCGGTGAGGTCGATCACGTAGAAAACGAATTCGTTTTCGCTGAGCCGCGCCCCCGCGACGAGACTCCAGAAGCGCGAGCCGTCCGCGCGCATCAGCTGCTCCTGATACGGTGTGGCGAGCCCTCTCGTCTTGAGCTCCTCCATCGCCTGCATGGCGCGGGCTCGACATTCGGGCGCCGTGTAGTCTACGGCGCGCAGGCCGTTCTTCTCGAACGCTTCGCGGCTGTAGCCGATCTTTTGCAGGAACGCGTCGCTCGCTTCGAGGACGTTTCCGCCGCTGTCGACGAAGAGGACGCCGACCGTCTCGATTTCCAAGGCCTTTTTCAGGCGCTCGTCCGATTCGCGCACACGCTCCTCGGCGAGCTTGCGGTCGGTGATGTCGCGGCTGATCTTGGTGAACCCGCTGACGTTTCCCTGCGCGTCGTAGATCGCGGTCGCGATCTCGTTCACCATGAAACGCTCACCGCTCTTGCGCACACGCCACCCTTCGACTTCGGAGCGCCCGGTCTGCGCCGCGGCGGCAAGCTCCTTCTGAACCTGGCCCGCGGCAAGCTCTTCCGGTGCGTAGAAGATCGAGAGGTGGCGGCCGATCGCTTCCTCGCTCGTATAGCCTTTCACGCGCTCGGCGCCTTCGGTCCATTCGGTGACGACGCCCTCCGGGTCGATCATGAAGATCGCGTAGTCGCGGACGTTCTGGACCAGCGTGCGAAAACGGCTTTCGGACTCGCGCAGCGCTTCGAGCATCTGGCGCTGCTCGATCAAGTCCGCCGCCTGGCGCAGCAGAAGATCGAGAAAGCGCAGCTCGCGCTCCGCCGGCCGATGCTTCTCGGACCAGTGTGTAGTTACCATTCCGATGACCTCGCCGGCGCGCGACAACAGCGGCGTCGACTGCGCCGAGAAGTAGCCCACTTCGCGGTGCAGCCGCATCGTGCCGTCGGCGTCCTCGCTATCCGGCACGTCGAAATCCATGAAAGTCCGCGTGCTCTTCGCGAGCGCCTGACCGCAGGATGTGCTCGACCCCGCGTCCACACGGCGAAAGCGCTCGAGGACTTCGGGTGAGAATCCCTGCGCCGCGATCAGCACCAGCTCGCGCGTTTGCGCATCGAAGATCTGCACGGTGCCCGCGTCGGCGTGCGTGAGCGCAACCGCCGCGCGCATGATCTCGTTGTAGAGCACCTGCGGGTCGCCCTCGGGGACCAGCCGCGCGCTGATATCGCGCAGGAGCGTCGTGTCGCGCAGGTCGGCGGCAAGCGTTTCTTCGTTGTTCTTGCGCGCGGTGATGTCGGTGAACGTCGCGACCACGCCCTGTATGCGATCGTCCGCCGTACGGTACGGCGACAGGCGCATGAGATAGCTGTGGTCATCGGTCGTTCGCACCTCCCGCTCGATGGAGCGCAGCTTCTGGAGAACCTCGGCCGCGCCGCGCGCGAGATCGACGGATTGGAGGCGGGTGGTGATGTCGGAGATCTTGCGGCGAATGTCGCCCGAAAGCAGGTTAAAGAGCCCGCGCGCGGCAGGCGAGAACAGATTGACCCTGAAATTGCGGTCGAGAAATATCGTGGCGATGTCGGTGGAGTTGATGAGGTTCTGCAGGTTGTTGCTCGTCTGCGAAACTTCCTCGATCTTGACGTTGAGCTCCTGGTTGACCGTCGTCAGTTCTTCGTTGATCGACTGCAGCTCCTCGCGGCCGGTCTCGAGCTCTTCGGCGGCGGAGCGCAGCTCCTCGTTGACCGCTTGCAGCTCCTCGTTCGACGCCTTCAGCTCCTCCGCCTGGATCTCGTGCTGCTCGTTCGAGAACCGAAGCTGGGCCTTCACGCGCATCAGCTCTTCCTCGAGCTGCCGCGCGATGGGGTCGTCGGACGTGTATACCCGCTCTTCGTCGGCGGGCTTCTGTGCGGCCGGCTCAAACACGACGAGCGCGTAACCGCGCTCGGGATCGGTCGCGCTCGCCACCGGCCGCACGTGGATGTTGACGATCTCCGTGCGATTATCGATCGCGACCTCGAGACCGCACGCCTCCACATTCGTGTTGCGCTGGCGCGCCTGGTAAAGCGCCGTGCGCACCTCGAGCCGCAGCTCTTCACGAATGAGCTTGAAGAGGTTGCTCGACGGCTCCCCGCCCGCAACCTGGAGATAGCGTCCGGCCTTCTCCGACACATGCACGATGTCGTATTCCTCATTGACGATGAGCGAGGGAGGGGCGTAGCGCTCCAGCAACTGCTGGTGCAACTCGGCGAACGTCATCCGCGTCGTGACGGGCGGCGCCGGCGGCACCGTTAGCGCGACGCGGAGGCGTTCATGGAAAGACGGTATGGTTTCAGGCAGCGGATAGTGGCGGGTCGTCGTCGCGGTGCGCGCCTGGTAGACGTGATGATTGCGGCTCGCCGAGGCATAAAGTTCCCCGGCTTGTTCTATCGACTCGGAGCTGCCGAGAAAGAGGAAACCTGCCGGGTTCAACGCGAAGTGCGCGGACTCCAGCACGCGCTGCTGTGCGGTGTCGTCGAAATAGATGAGGACGTTACGACAGGTGATGAGGTCCAGCCGGGAAAAGGGCGGGTCCTTCAGCACATTGTGCTGCGCGAAAAGAACCATTTCGCGTAATTCGCGGCGCACCCGGTATTCACCGTCCTCGCCGGTGAAAAAGCGGCTCAGCCGCTCCGGTGACACGTCCGCGGCGTCATTGAGGGTGTACAGGCCTTCCCGTGCCTGTTCGATCGCGGTCGCGTCGATGTCTGTCGCGAAAATCTGGATCTTCGGCGGATCGATAGCGCCGGTCACGCTCTCTGCGCACAACATGGCGAGCGAATACGCCTCCTCGCCTGTCGCGCATCCGATCACCCAGATGCGCACCTGGTCGTGCCGCCCCTTGCCCTTCAGCAGGCGCGGAAGGATGTCCGCGTTGAGAAATTCGAAAGCCGCGGCGTCGCGAAAGAAGTTCGTGACCGAGATCAGCAGGTCCTTCAGCAGCGCCTGCGTCTCTTCGGGGTTCTCGCGCACGAATGCCGCGTAGCTCGTCAGATCGGGCAGCGCGTGCACATTGATGCGCCGTTCGATACGCCGCAAAAGCGTCGGTCGCTTGTAGTTCGAAAAATCATGGCCGGTGCGCAGGCGAAGTAGGGTAAAGATTTCGCGCAGCGCCTGTTGCTGCTCTTCCGGCCGAACCTGCGGGTCCGCGGGGATCCCGACTTTACCGAGGCCGGCCTTATACGCGAGGATCTTCGCCGGAATTTCCGCGACGGGCAGCACGTCGTCCACGAGCGCCGTCGCAATCGAGTTGCGCGGCATCTCGTCGAAGGCGGCTTCGGCGGGGTCCTGCACGAACGCGGCGCCGCCACGCTCTTTCACGCGCTTGAGTCCCATCGAGCCGTTGGCGCCGGTTCCGGAGAGCACGACGCAGACCGCGCGCGAACGATGCGACTCCGCGAGCGCGCGAAAGAAGATATCGACGGGCGCGCGGCGGTCCTGAACGGTCACATTCGGCGCGACGCAGATGCAGTCGTCTTCGATCGTCAGGTGCTGGTCCGGCGGGATCACATAGACGTGATCGGGCGCCACGCGCACCCGCTCGGTTACTTTCGTGACGGGCATGCTGGACGAACCCTGGAGCACGTGGGCGAGCTGGCTGTCGTGATCGGGCGAAAGATGCAGGATGACGACAAACGCCATGCCGCTGTCCGACGGTACGTGCTCGAAGAACGCCTGTAGCGCGGGTATGCCGCCCGCCGAGGCCCCGAGTCCCACCACCAGAAAACTGGCCGGGTCGTCCTGGTCCGGCGGCGGCGATAGCGGTTCTTGTGTCGTGTCGTTCATGACGAATCCTGGGGTTTGCGGCGGGCGCGCCGAGGCGCGGCACTTGCAGACACGGTGGTCTAAAGCAGGATACCAGCCTGCCACCGATTGTTCCCGACATAAGGCCGCCCGGATCCATTATGAAAAAAGACATCGTCGTGATCGGCACTTCCGCGGGAGGCGTCGACGCGCTGCGTGAGCTGGTCGGCGGGTTGCCTGCGGAATTTCCGGCCGCGATTTTCGTCGTGCTTCACACTTCGCCGGATTCTCCCGGGATCCTGGCCTCGATTCTCGGGCGCGCAGGCGCATTGTCGGCCGTGTGCGTGAGCAAGGTGGAGGCGATCGAGCCCGGTCGCATTTACGTGCCGAAGCCCGATCACCACCTCATGGTCGACCGAGGGTTCGCGCGTGCGACTCGCGGCCCGAAGGAAAACCGCTTTCGCCCGGCCGTCGATCCGCTTTTCCGATCGGCGGCGCAGGCTTACGGGCCACGCGTGATCGGCATCATTCTCACCGGCGGGCTCGACGACGGAACCATCGGGCTGGCCGCGGTGAAAGAGCTCGGGGGCACAACGATCGTCCAGGATCCCGAAGACGCCCCCGTCCCCTCCATGCCACTCAGCGCATTGACGCATGTAGACGTGGACCATTGCGTTCCCCTTGCGGAAATGGCGGCGCTGCTCACCCGTCTGACGGCGGAGAAGCCGCACGAGAAAGGAGCGTTCATCGTGCCCGACGAAATCCGGATCGAAGTGGATATCGCGAAAGAGAACAACGCGCTCGAGGCCGGCGTGCTGAGCCTCGGCGAGCCTTCCATCTACGCGTGCCCCGAGTGTCACGGCGTGCTGCTCCAGGTGAAGGCAGACACAAACGAAAGGCGCTTGCGCTTCCGCTGCCACACCGGCCACGCGTACTCGATGCAAAGTCTGCTCGCCGAGATGAACGAGCGCACCGAGGAGTCCCTCGGCAGCGCGTTTCGCGCGATCGAAGAGCACGTCCTGCTGCTGCGACATCTCGCGAGCCATGTCCGCAACGATTCACCGCCCGCTCAGGCGTTGCTGGAGCGCGCCGTCAAGGCGGAGGCGCAGCGGGACCTCGTCAGGCAGGCCGTGCTGCACTACCCGGCCGCGGCGGACTCCGCCGGCGCCTGATCTCATGGCGGCGTGGTCGGCGGCCCAGGTGGGCCGTCCCGCCGCGCCCGCAGCGGTCCGCCCGGGGTTTCCCCGGGCGCTCGTGTAGCAGTCCCGGTTATTGGAGCGGCATCGTCCGCCGACAATGCCTCGTGTCGGCTCGGCTCACTGTCGGCCGCGCGACCAACCACCGACAGGGGGCACCGCCGTGGACATGTCTCAGGCAGTATCGCGAAGAACCATACTTTGCATCGGCAACGGCGACGTTTCAGCGCGGCCGCTCGTGTCCGAAGCGCTCCCGGACTACGAGCTCGTCTTTGCGGTGAGCGCGTGCGAGGCGATCCGCAGCATGAACGCTCAGGCATTCGACGGCTACGTTACCGACTTCTGGCTCCCCGACTGGGAAGGCATTCAGCTATGCCGCGCGATTCGCGAGATCGATCCCAATTGCCCGGTGATTGTCTACAGCGCCGCTGCGGGCGAGAGGAACCTGGCCCGCGCGACACGCGCCGGTGCGAGCGCCTGCGTGGCCATCGACGAGCCGGACCTGCTCGAGACCACGCTGCGCACGCTGCTCTCCGCCGCCGACAGCAAAAGCCTCGACGCGAAAGCGTTGATGGAAGAAGCCGTCGCCGCGGAGCTTGCCCGATGCGCCGAGCGCAGCTCCGGCGCTGGAATGGCGCCGCTCGCGGACAGCTTCGTCGAACGGCGCGCGCGGTCGCGTGCGCATAAGGCGTTCGTCGCAGCCGGCGGCAGCCGCGCGCACTTCGAGCGCTGGTGGCCTCAGGTATTCGGCAGCGCCCGCGCGAACCACGGGGTCGCATTCGCATGACCGTGCCCAAGGCTGGCGCGGACCGCGAGGCGTGCCTGCGCGGCAGTATCTCGATGTGGACCAGCTTGAGGAGAGCGTGGGCAGAGGTCGCGCTGTGCGCACGTGAACGCGGCGACTGCGATGCAGCCGCCCAGGCGGAGCAGGAGCTGATCCATTGCGAGCTGCAGTCCGTCGGCTACATGCGCCAGCTGGCACTCCTTCGCGATCATGCGGCGTAGGGCCTGCGTTGCCGCCTCTCGACGGCTTTGCAGGCGTGAAGAGAGTCTTTGCGCGCCAGTGACTTACAGCTGCGTTAATTTAGATTCAATGACTTGCGATCCCCTGTCTTGGTCCAATTTGGTCCAGAGCGGACCAAAAATGGAGCAAAACAGGGATCAGCGTGCACAGCTCGCGCCACGGCACCACGCGTCTAATCTTCCTTATGGCTGCTGCACGCTCGCACTGCGTGGCGCGCATCAGCTCAACCGTTTCAGACCTTGTTCGAGGCCCGCCGCGGTCTGCAGCGCCTGCGCTGCCGATCCGAAGGACGCGCTCGAAAGGAGGGCCTGCGCCGGATCGAAGCCGACGTTGCCGAGCGACGCTGTCATCCCGTAGCGGTATGCGAGGTCTCCGCCCAGCGCGGCCGTGTCGCTGCTGCTCAAGTGATCGGCAAGCAGCGCGTTCGTCAATGCCCAACCTGAGACAGCGCCTGCGGCGTCGAATGCGCCGCTCATCGCAGCGAAATCGAAGGTCTGCACTTTCCTGTTGAGCAGGGGGTCCGCGGAGGTCGCATTGAAGTCCGCCATGGCCTCCGAGATCATTTGCAGGGTGAGCACGCTCTTGTTGGCGGGCGGCGTGGTGTACCAGCCGGCAAACGTGATCTTGTCAGTGCCGCCCAGATTGAGCACGAGATCGCCGCGCTTTTGGTGAGGCTCATGTCGGCGTAACGGACGCCACCGCCTATCGACAGCGTGTTGTCCGCCCCGGTACTGGCATTGAGCGTGTCCTGTCCGTCGCCGCGATTGAAGACGACAATGTCCGCACCCGCGCCGGTCGTGATGGCGTCGTTGCCGGCGCCGCCAACAAACAACTCGTTGCCGGCGCCGCCGCTCAGTGTGTCTGCTCCGCCGCCGCCGTTGAACAGGTTGTTTCCGCCGGTGTCGGCCAGAACATCGTTGCCGTCCATGCCTTCCAGCACGTCGTTTCCGGCGTCTCCATTCAGCGTATCCGCGATCGCACCGCTGCCGCCGTTCAGCAGATCATTGCCCGCGCCGCCGGTGAGGATGTTCACAGCGGCGTTGCCGACGATGTAGTCGTCGCCTGCGGTGCCGGTGCCGTTTATGTCCGCAGTGCCCGTGAGGACGAGCTTCTCGACATTCGCCGCCACCGTGCGCGTGACCGACGACTGCATCGTGTCGAATCCCTCGTTGGCGTTCTCCGTTACGAGGTCACCCGCGCTGTCCACGACATAGGTGTCGTTCCCAGCACCGCCGACCATACTGTCGTTGCCGGCTTGCCCATCGAGCACGTTGGCGCTGCTGTTGCCGTAGAGCGTGTTAGCCGACGCGTTACCCGTGGCATTGATCGCTCCACCTTCATACAACGCGAGATTCTCCACGTTGTCCGACAGCGCTCCGGAAGGAAGGCATTTGAGGGCGTCCTGCCCCAAATTTCAGCCGACGTTGATTGCTCGATAACGCCCGACGCACCGCGGAATTCAACGCGCGGCAGGCTTATGTCGGGATCACCAACGGGATCGCGCAGGTGCACGCGCTGGAAGAGGCGGTCGTGTCGACACAGAGCCAGCTCGCGAGCACGCGGCTGGGACAGCAGGTCGGCGTGAGAACGCAGGTCGACGTGCTCAACGCACAGCAACTGCTCTTCAGCGCAAGGCGCGATCTGGCGCAGGCCAAATACACCTACGTGCTATCACTGCTGCGGCTGGGAGCTGCGATCGGGGAGCTGACCGAAAGTGACGTCGCGACGATTAATGAGTGGCTGGATGGCGCGGCTGCGGTTGCAAGCCGATCGAACAGAGTTACCCGGCGTTAGTCTACAAACGCCCTCCCGTTCTGAATACGGCAGCCACGGACCGGCTTGCGTGCCGTGCGTCGACTTTCGTGCGCCCGACGCGCTCAAGATGCGGCATGACCAATGGCGTAGCGGCCGCCACCCGGGTGCTTCTCGACGTCTCCCGGCGCGGTCTGATACAGCAGCTTCTCAGTGGGCCGGCTTTTGAGCCGCTTGCCCACGCGGCGATGCTCCTGCTCGGCGCCGGTCTTGTACAAGGCCTTCGCATGGCGTGGCGCCAGCGCTCGCGCGCTGCACGTAGCGTGAGCTTCTGCCGGTCGGGCTGTATCGAGAGAGGACCGGCTGAACTCTTGTGGGTCATTTTGTAAGTCCACGAGGTTCTGAAGAGGAGAACTCCCCAGCGTCGATATACAGGTTTTCGCGCTCCGCTTTGCTGAGGTCTTGCCAGAACCCGCCGAACAGTCGGCCGCCCTCCTATTCGTATACGTACGGATGAACGCCGATTGAAAGCCTACATCGCCGTTCGCTCCAATGGCTGTGTTCAGCCAATTGAGTACATTAACCGCGGAAGATTTATCCGTGCCCGCGATTGTGCCGTCGCTAATATGACTGCTCACGATATCGCGCACTTTTGAATACATGGCGACAAAGTTTCCCGGCTGCCCAGGTGCCGGCCCCTGAGTAGCCGCTGCAGTAATCTGCGCTTGTTCAACCAAGCTAAATATGTAGGCCATGACTTATTCCTTGACTACGTAGGAGCGGAGAATTTGAAGGAGCTCGCTGAAGATCTTGTTCGCATGCTCCAAGCGTGGCGCCTGTATGTCGACAATCACCGCGAATCCGTTCCGGATGGCAATATGGCTTCTGCAGTTGTTGTAAATATCGGGGAACTGGCCATCCAGTAGAGCTGCTTTGCGCACGCTGCAGGAAAGCACAATTTCGTTACCCAAGCCTGAGCGGGTTTCATTCAGAACGAATACGTCCCAATGTCGATCGAAATCCCTCGAGCCGAGGCGCGTGTAGGCAGTCAGTCCGAATTGGGGTAACGACTCCGGCGGGCTTAAGTCGCGGCTACGCGATGCTAAGGGCAAAGTTTGTCCGTATCGACCCGGCTCGAACCAGGCGCCTGCATTAATGACATCCTTGTGGGACTGAGTAGCATTCACTTGCGCGGGCGCAAGCAGCTTGTCGGCCTCCCAAAAATACATGAACTGCACTCGTCGGAAACGACCTCTTTCGTCACACGCTATGAACGTGGGTCTAAACACGCTTGCCGGTGCGCGTAATTTAAAGCCTGAAGCCGTTTCGAATTCGAGCGGCGTCAACGCCATCTCTACCGAAATAATTGTTCGCTTCTGCCCTGCGGCGGCCGGAACGATCATCGGAAGTGCGCCTGGGTAAATCTCTCGGCCATCCACGATCGCCTTTAGCGTCGGGCAGCTCTTCAGATCGGCGTTGGCCGCGGCGCCATCTGCTGAGTACATCATGATGCCTGTGACGAGCAGGACGGCAGCGCTTGCGTGCTTCAAGCGGGATCCACGCGGTAGCGTCTTACTATAGGTGTCGACGGCATGGTGTCTCCCGTAGTAACAGCGTGAAGGTTACCCGCCCACCGACTTGCGCCACGGAATCAATGAACTCGGCAAGCGGATGCAATCTTCTATTTAACGGGTCACTCGTGAGGCTCTGAATTTGCCCTATGACTAAAGGACTAGTTCGCTCGGGCACGCGTGCAGAGCGCATGGTTTAGCCGAATCCACCCGGCCCCTGCCAGTCACAGCCTTCGTGAAATCCTAGAGACTCCCGCGCTTTGTCCAGACCGCGTAGTACGCCGAGTGCTTCGCGGATACATCTGGATCAAATATCCACGCGCACCTGACAATTTGGTGAGCACAGATCGACCTCGGGGCATCGAACAAGGTCTGGTTAAAGTTGCTGACTATGCTCGGCCGCCGAATCATTTGACTGCTCCTCGCCTATTTGCTTTTGCCGTTTTGCGGCCGGAAGAGTATCCGCATTGCAGTTTGCGATTACCTGGGCCGCTGCCCCAAACCTCGAGCCCATACAGAGGCTTGAGCGGATTTCGACCGGATCCCGGCAGC
>JAQGNC010000074.1 GCA_028292065.1 Betaproteobacteria bacterium | reverse complement strand
CGATTTCACCGCGCATGCGCTCGGGGACGAGCTCGAACTCCACCGCGTCTTTCGCGAGGTGGAAGGTGTCGAACGTGAAGAACTCCTTCAGGATCTGCTCGGGCGTGTGGCCGAGCGCCTTCAGCAGCGTCGTCACCGGCATCTTCCGGCGACGGTCGACGCGGAAGTAGAGGTAATCCTTCGGGTCGTATTCGAAGTCGAGCCACGAGCCGCGGTAGGGAATCACGCGGGCCGAGAACAGCAGCTTGCCCGACGAATGGGTCTTGCCGCGGTCGTGCTCGAAGAACACGCCCGGCGAGCGGTGCAGCTGCGAGACGATGACGCGCTCGGTGCCGTTAATGACGAACGAGCCGGTGCTGGTCATGAGCGGGATTTCGCCCATGTAGACTTCCTGCTCCTTCACTTCCTTCGGCGTGGGCTTGGCCGCTTCCTTGTCCATGATGACGAGCCGCACTTTCGCGCGCAGCGGCGCGGCGAAAGTCAGCCCGCGCTGCTGGCACTCCTTCACGTCGAACGGAGGCTCGCCGAGACCGTAGCTGACGAACTCGAGCCGCGCATTCTTGGAATGGCTCTCGATCGGGAATATCGATTTGAAGGCCGCTTGCAGGCCTTCGTTCTTGCGCGATTCCGCATTGACGAATTCCTGCAGGAAGGCAGCAAAGGACTCGAGCTGGGTGGCGAGAAGAAACGGCACCGGCAAAACCACATTGCGCTTTGCAAAGCTCTTACGGATACGTTTCTTTTCGGTGAATGAATACGCCATATCAACTCCGGGCAGAGTTACGGGAACAAAAGTGAGCGAAAGTCACAGGTCGCAAGACGCCTGATTGAGGCGCGTTGGGACGTATAACCTCGGACGCATAACTTCTTGCAGCGCGCTGAAATGCTCGATTTCGTCGCGCCTGAAAGGCCGTGCATCGAAATGGATCATTTTCGATGCACGTCCAAAATGGGAAAGGCTGGCGGTCGCCCGCCAGCCGTTCTCACGCCTGCAAGCCTTACTTGATTTCAGCGGTACCGCCGGCTTCGGTGATCTGCTTGAGGATCGCTTCGGCATCAGCTTTCGGTATAGCTTCCTTGACGGCTTTCGGCGCACCGTCGACGAGATCCTTGGCTTCCTTCAGGCCCAGGCCGGTGACCGCACGCACGACTTTGATCACGTTGACTTTATTGGGGCCCGCGCCGGTCAGGTTCACCGTGAACTCGGTCTGCTCTTCGGCTGCGGCCGGGGCCGCACCTGCTGCCGCGGGAGCTGCTGCAACCGTCGCCGCCGCTGCGGACACGCCGAACTTGTCTTCCATGTCCTTGATGAGTTGTGACAACTCGAGCACGGTCATGTTCGAGATCGCGTCGAGAATTTCTGCTGTGGCAACTGCCATGTCTGTCTCCTGAATGGTGTCTGAGTGTTTAAGTGGTGCGAATTCCGCCAGGGCGCCTTTAAACTTGAGCGGCCTGTTTTTCCTTCTTCCGGGAAACGTGCTGCATCAACCAGCCTGTTTCTCCTGCTTCCGGGAAACGTGCTGCATCACGCAGCCTGTTTCTCCTTCTGCCGGGAAACGTGCTGCTTACGCAGCCTGTTTCTCCTTCTGTTCCTGAACTGCGGCAAGCGTCCGCACGAACTTGCCCGGCACCTCGTTCATGGTGCGTGCGAGCTTCGCGATCGGAGCCTGCATGGTTCCCAAGAGCGTCGAGAGCAGCTCCAGCCGGCTCGGCATCTTCGCGAGCTGACCGACCTGCGCCGGGGTCATCACCGCGTTCGGCATCGCGCCGCCCTTGATGGTGAACTTGTCGACGTTCTCTCTTGCGAACTCGTGCAGCACCTTGGCAACCGCCACCGGGTCGGCCGAAATGCCGTAGGCGAGCGGGCCGACGAGGGTGTCGGTCAGTCCGGCAAACGGGGTTTCGGCAACGGCGCGGCGCGCCAGAGTGTTTTTCAGGACACGCAGGTAGACGCCCGCTTCGCGCGCTTTCTTGCGCAAAGCGGTCATGTTCCCCACTGGAAGGCCGCGGTATTCAGCCACTACGATGGCCTGGGCGCGCGCCACTTCTGCGCTCACCTCGGCCACTACCGCCCGCTTTTGCTCCAGATTAAGACTCAAGGTCTTTCTCCTTAGTGAGAAGAATCCGGGTCGACGTTGAAGGAACCAGCGGTTCCTTCGCCCTCATCCCACATCCTTCGTGACACGGCGACCTTGCGTTCCAGAGCCAGACATGGACATGTATGACCTGTTCAAAGGGTTCGCCGTCTGCGTAGGGTGCTTCGCACATGAAGGAGTGAAGGGTGAAAGGTGAAGGAGTACTTCACCGCGGCGCCCTGCGCTCGGCTCACGTGCGACTCGATTAAATCCCGGCTGGGGAATGCTGCGGAACGGTTTCGGTTGCCCTTCACCCTTCACGCTTCACCCTTCGCCTTCGATCCCAACGGTCTTTGACAACCCGCCGGCCGTGCTGCGCCGGCGGCCCAAAGCCAGTAGTCCTGGACAAGCCGCGCAATGCGCGGCGCGATCCAGGATCCATCTTTCAATCAGCTCGTCTGCTGCGCCAAGCTCGGATCGACGCGAACGCCGACACCCATCGTGCTCGTCACCGAGAGTTTCCGCAGGAACACGCCTTTCGCGGCCGCCGGACGGGCTTTGCTCACCGCGTCGACCAGCGCCCTGAAGTTCTCTTCGAGCGCTTCGACGGTGAACGAGGCGCGGCCGATCGTGCATTGCACGATGCCGGCTTTGTCGGTGCGGTACTGCACCTGACCGGCTTTCGCGTTGCGCACCGCGGTCGGCACGTCCATGGTGACCGTCCCGACTTTCGGGTTCGGCATCAGGCCGCGAGGGCCGAGGATCTGGCCGAGTTGGCCGACCACACGCATCGCGTCGGGCGTGGCGATCACGACGTCGAAATCCATCTTGCCGGCCTTGATGTCGGCCGCGAGATCGTCGAAACCGACGATGTCGGCGCCGGCGTCGCGCGCGGCCTGCGCACGGTCGCCCTGGGCGAATACGGCGACACGCACCGTCTTACCGGTGCCCTGCGGCAGCACGACCGAGCCGCGCACGGCCTGGTCGGACTTCTTCGCGTCGATGCCGAGGTTGAGCGCGACGTCGACCGACTCGTCGAATTTCGCGGTGGCATTGTCCTTGATCAGCTTGAGCGCGTCCTGGAGCGGGTAGAGCTTCATCGGCTCGACCTTGGTGCGCAGCGACTGGTAGCGTTTGGATTCGCGAGCCATTACACGCCCTCCACTTCGATGCCCATGCTGCGGGCGCTGCCAGCGATCGTCTTGATGGCGGCTTCGAGGTCCGACGCCGTCAGATCGGGCATTTTGGTCCTGGCGATCTCTTCGGCCTGCGCGCGCGAAATGCGGCCGACCTTGTCGGTATGGGGGCGCGGGCTGCCTTTGTCGATCTTCGCGGCCTTCTTGATGAGGATCGTCGCAGGCGGCGTCTTCATGATGAAGGTGAAGCTCTTGTCCGCGTAGGCGGTAATCACCACGGGAATCGGGAGACCCGGCTCCAGCTTCTGCGTCTGGGCGTTGAACGCCTTGCAGAATTCCATGATGTTCAAACCGCGCTGGCCCAGCGCGGGTCCGATGGGCGGCGACGGATTCGCCTTGCCCGCCGGCACCTGAAGCTTGATCAGGCCGACGACTTTCTTTGCCATTGAAG
>JAQGNC010000532.1 GCA_028292065.1 Betaproteobacteria bacterium | reverse complement strand
ATGCAATGGGTCACTTCCTCGACGAGGCACTTGTCGCGGACGTCGCGCTCAGACATCGCCTGGCCGAGTACTTTTCCAACGTTACCCGATCCGAATCGATGAGAACGCGCTGGAAAGCCTACTATGACGTCGTCGACGTCGAGTACCGCGACACTCAGGCGCGCCTCGCGAAAGCGCAGGCGGAGGTCGCCGCCGCGGCATCGGTCGAGCCGGTCGGCGGCGCTCCGAATATCGCACTCGATCAGAAGCTCGCACAGGTGGAAGAGCTGAAGGAGGCACTGCGGGTCAAGCCCGCGAGCTCTGACGCGGCCGGATCGGCACCGCGGGTTTACATCCACATCACCGATAATGCACAACGCAGTCGTGCGGAGCAGATCGGCCGGCAAATCTCCTCGGCGTTGAGCTTGGCCGTGCCGGGAGTGCAGCGCGTCAGCAAGGGCCCGTCAGTCACGGAGCTTCGCTACTTCAATGGCGCGAGCAAGAGCGAGGCTGATGCCATCGCGTCGTATATAACGGGCCTCGGCGTTCAGACACAGGCCAAGTACATCCCCGGCTACGAGAGCTCCACGTTGATCCGGCCACGACACTACGAGCTGTGGTTCGGGCAAAGCGCACTGGTTTCCGGCTGAGCCGCGCGCCAATGGCGGGAGGTCCGAAAACCAATTCCGGATCAGTTCCGCTACGCGGCCGGTATGACGACGCTTGCTACGCCCGCTGGACCATCCGGTCCATCAGCTTCCGCAGGAATGCTTCGCACTGCTCGACCTGCGCGACCTCGATGTACTCGTTCGGCTTGTGGGCCTGGAGGATGGAGCCGGGACCGCACACGACGGCGGGGATGCCGGCGCGCTGGAACTGCGAGGCTTCGGTGCCGTAGGAGACTTTGCCGATGTCGGCGTTGCCGGTGAGCTCCTGGATCAGTCCGACGATCGGCGTCTCGGGGGCGGCGTCGAGTGCCGGTATCTCCGACATCAGCTTAATGTCGAAACCGGTGCGCGGGTCGACCGCGTGCATCTCGGGTTCGAGCTCGCCGGTTATATAGGACTGAAGCTCGGCGAACAGCATTTCGGGATCGTCGGCCGGCAGGTGCCTGAACTCGAAATCGAAGCTGCATTCGTGCGGGACGATGTTGAGCGCGGTGCCGCCGCGGATGACGCCGGTGTGCACCGTGGTGTGAGGCACGTCGAAGCCATGGTCGAAGGGGCCGCCATCGCGGATGCGCCGCGCCATGCGCTTCAGGTATGCGACGGCCTCCGCAGCCGCTTCGACCGCGTTGACTCCGCCTGGCGCGTAGGCCGAATGGCTCGCGAGGCCGCGCACGCCGCAGCGGTAGCTGCGCTTGCCCTTGTGCGCGATCACCGGCGACATGAGCGTCGGCTCGCCGACCACGCAGCCTGACGGGCGCACGTTCGCGCGCGCGAGGTCCTCGATGAGGCGGCCGACGCCGAGACAGCCGACTTCCTCGTCATACGAGAGCGCAACGTGGATCGGCCTCTCGAGCCGCGGCACGTAATCGGGCAGGAGCGCGAGCACGATCGCGATGAAGCTTTTCATGTCGGACGTGCCGCGGCCGTACAGGCGGCCGCTTTTCTGGAGCAGCGCGAAAGGGTCGCTGTCCCAGTTCTGTCCGTCGACGGGAACGACGTCGGTGTGGCCTGACAGCACGAGACCGCCGTCGGTGCCTGGGCCGAGCGTCGCGAAGAGATTGGCTTTGCGGCGGTCGTCGTCGAAGGTGAGCCGCACTTGCGCGCCGAGGGCCTCAAGCGTTTCGCGCGCGTAGTCGATGAGCTCGAGGTTCGAATCGCGGCTCACCGTCGGTATGCCGATGAGCTTCTCGATCATGTCGATGGAGCGCGGGGTATTGCTGGGGATTTGCACGGGAATTCCTGAATACGTAAGACGTGAACCCAGCATAGGTGCGCGCTCGTCGACGTGTCAACGCCTGCGCGTGCGCTGCGCAGCAGCAACCGCGTTTTTGTGCGGTATGCTTGGCCTCACCCGTATCGAACCCCCAGCGAAAGGTGCGCGTCTTGAAAACTTTCACCGTTTTCGTGGTCTTCATGGCGATGCTCGCTCTGGCGCCGCAGCACGCGCGCGCGGCCGACTTCAGCCTGGCCTTGTCGGCCGACGTGACTTCGATGGACCCGCATTTCCACAATCTCACGCCGAACAACAACGTCGCGAACCATGTGTTCGAGGCGCTGGTGGGGAAGGATGCCCGCGGCCAGTTGAAACCCGCGCTCGCGGAGTCGTGGCGGCCGATCGACGATCTCACCTGGGAATTCCGGCTGCGCAAAGGCGTGAAGTTCCACGACGGGTCGGACTTCACCGCGGCCGACGTCGCGTTCAGCCTCGATCGCGTGCCGACGGTTCCGAACAGCCCTTCGCCTTTCACCACCTACACCAAGCAGATCACCGACAAACAGATCGTCGACCCGCACACGATCCGGTTGAAGACCGCCGCGCCCTACCCGCTCATGGCGAACGACATGAGCACGATCATGATCGTCTCGTCGCGCGCGGCGAAAGGGGCGGCTACCGAAGATTTCAATTCGGGTAAGGCCACGATCGGAACCGGGCCGCTGCGCTTCGTGCGCTGGCAGAAAGGCAATCGCATCGAGCTCGCGCGCTTCGACGGCTATTGGGGTCCGAAATCGCCGTGGGAGCGCGTGGTGCTGCGGGTGATCACTTCCGACCCGACGCGCGTCGCGTCCCTGCTCTCGAACGAAGTGCGCGCGATCGAGAACGTGCCGACCGCGGACCTGGCGCGCCTCTCGAAGCAGGCCGACCTTTCGCTCTATCGCATCGTGTCGCACCGGCTCATGTATCTGCACCTCGACACGAGCCGCGACAGCTCGCCTTTCGTGACCGACAAGGCCGGCAAGCCGCTGCCGAAAAATCCGTTGAAAGACGTGCGGGTGCGGCGCGCGCTGTCGAAGGCGATCAACCGCCAGGCGCTGGTCGAGCGCGTGATGGAAGGCGCGGCCCGCGCGACCGGCCAGCTCATGCCTGAAGGGATGTTCGGCTACAGCCCTGCGCTGAAACCGGATGCGTATGACGTCGAAGGGGCACGCAAGCTGCTTGCGGAAGCCGGTTACCCGGATGGATTCGCAGTGACCGTGCATGGCCCGAACGACCGCTACGTCAACGACGACCAGGTCGCGCAGGCGATCGCGCAGATGCTGAGCCGCATCGGCATCGCGACGCGCGTGGAGAGCATGCCTTCGGCCGTGTACTTCACGCGTGCGAACAGGCTCGAGTTCTCCCTGATGCTCGTCGGCTGGGCCTCGGACACCGGGGAAGCGTCTTCACCGCTGAAAGCGCTCCTCGCGACCTACAGCAACGACAAAGGCATGGGACAGACGAATCGCGGGCGTTACTCGAACGCGAAGATGGACGCGCTGCTGCAGCAGGCGCTCGCGACGGTGGACGACGGCCGCCGCGAGAAGCTTCTGCAGGAAGCGACGCAGGTCGCGATGTCGGACCTCGGCATCATTCCGCTCTATCACCAGGAAAACGTCTGGGCCACCCGCAAAGGCATCGTCTACACTCCCCGCGCGGACGAGCGGACGAACGCGCATGAGTTTCGGGTGCAGTAGGCTGGACAAGCTGGGAAGCGGCTGAAGCACCGCCGCCGGCGGTAACTCTCCTTCCCCCTCAGGGGGAAGGTCGGGATGGGGGTGGGGTATCGAAGTAGCCTGAGTCTCAGATGCGAAAGCTATCTAAAAGCTCGGTACAGTTCTCCCGCGCACTTCGATCTTCGCTGACCGATGCCGAGCAGAAGCTGTGGCGCGAACTTCGCTTGTCGCAGATGGGCGTGAAGTTTCGAAGACAGCACCCGATCGGCCGGTATGTCGCGGATTTCGCTTCGATCAAGGCGCGCGTCTGTATCGAAGTCGACGGCGCGCAGCATGCGGAGCTGGCGCAGCAGGATGCGCAACGCACCGTGTATCTTCGATCGCAGGGCTATGTAGTGCTGCGGTTCACTGACCGTGAAGTGCTGACGCAGATAGACGCAGTAAAGGAAGCCATTTGGAACGCATTGCAGCAGTTACACCCACCCCCACCCTAACCCTCCCCCTGAGGGGGAGGGCAGGTTTGAAAAGCTCTCCTTCGTGCGCGAGGCGGAGAGCACGCGAAGCATTCGGGCGGGCGTTGAGATCGGGGTGGATCTTAGCCGCGGTTGTGTATGGACGCGCTAGTGACGTCACCGCCGGTGAACGCATTGCAGCAGCTCAACCCACCCCCATCCCAACCTTCCCCCTCAGGGGGAAGGAGAGTTTAAAAACGGTTCCCTCCCCCTCAGGGGGAGGGTTAGGGTGGGGGTGGGTCTTAGGCGTTTTTCTCATTGCAGCGCTCGTCGCCCACACCGCTACCGCCGCCCCCCTTCGCATCGGCCTGTCCGCCGACGTCACCACCATGGACCCGCACTTCGTCGCGGCGCAGCCTAACCTCACGGTGCAGCAGCACGTCTTCGACGGGCTGGTGCGCATCGACGAGCGCGGGCGGGTCGCGCCGGGGATCGCGGCGTCGTGGTCTACGCCCGATCCGCTGACGTGGGAAATCAAGCTGCGGCCCGGCGTGAAGTTTCACGATGGCTCCGAGCTGACGGCCGAAGACGTCGTGTTCTCGTACGAGCGCGCGCTGACGATCAAAGGCAGCCCCGGCGGGTTCGCGAGCTATGTGCGCCCGATCACGGCCAAGCAGATCGTCGACAAGCACACGCTGAGGCTCAAGACCGCGGCGCCGTACGGGCCGCTGCTCCAGGACCTCGCGCACGTGCTGCTCGTCTCGAAGCACGCGTCATCGAAGGCGAACGCCGAAGATTTCGACAGCGGCAAAGCCGCAATCGGCACCGGTCCATTCAAGCTCGTGAAGTTCGCGCGCGGCGATCGCATCGAGCTTGCGCGTCACGACGCGTACTGGGGAGGTAAGCCGGAGTGGGACAGCGTTTCGCTGCGGGTCCTGACGAGCGATCCGGCGCGAACCGCGGCGCTGCTCTCCGGCGACCTCGACGCGATCGAGAACGTGCCGACGGCCGATCTCGCGCGGTTGCGCAAAAGCGCCGGTCATCGCCTCGCGCAGACGGTGTCGTGGCGAACGATCCTGCTGCACCTCGACCAGGACCGCGTGCCGCCGCCGGGCGTCACCGACAGGTCGGGAAAGCCGCTCGCGAGCAATCCGTTCAAGGACCTGCGCGTTCGTCTCGCGCTCTCCAAAGCGATCAACCGGCAGGGCATCGCAGACCGCGTGATGGAAGGTCTCGCCCTTCCGGCAGCGAACCCGGTTCCGCCGAGCGTCATCGGCCACGACCCGAACCTGAAGCCCGAGCCCTACGACGTCGAAGGCGCGAAGAAGCTGCTCGCCGAAGCGGGTTATCCGAACGGGTTCACGTTGATGCTCTCGACCCCGAACAATCGCTACATCAACGACGAGCAGGTCGCGCAGGCGGTGGCGCAGATGTTCTCGCGCATCGGCGTCACGACGAAGGTCGAAGCGCTGCCGCTCAGCGCGTTCCTCGGCAGGGCGCGAAATCGCGAGTTCGGCGTGGCGCTGCTCGGCTGGGGCTCGCTCGCGTCCGATCTCGCGCTGCGCTCGCTCGCGCATACGACAGACGCCGACAAAGGTTACGGCGCGTGGAACTGGGCGCGTTATTCGAACCCCGCGCTCGACAAGCTGATCGAGCAGTCGCTCGCGACGGTGGACCCGGGCAAGCGCGAGACGGCGGCGCGTGCGGCGAGCGCGTTGGCCGTGAAGGACGTCGCTTTCATCCCGATCCACTACCAGGTCGCGACGTTGGCTATGAAGCGCAATCTCGATTACGTCTCGAGGACGGACGAGTTTTCATTTGCGCATTATTTCAAGTCGGTGCGGTGATCCTGGAAGCTACAAACCACCCCCACCCTAACCCTCCCCCTGAAGGGGAGGGAATGTTTTTGTCATCCG
>JAQGNC010000513.1 GCA_028292065.1 Betaproteobacteria bacterium | reverse complement strand
TCAGCGCCTCCATTTCCACGCCGGTGCGGCCGAAGGTTTCGACCGTGGCGGTGCACTCGACCGCAGTCGCGTGCGCATCGATCGTGAATTCGACCGACACCCTGGTCAGCGCGAGCGGGTGGCACAGGGGAATGAGGTCCGAGGTGCGCTTGGCCGCCTGTATGGCCGCGATGCGCGCGATGCCGAGCACGTCGCCTTTCTTTGCGTCGCCACGCTCGATCTGCGCGAGGGTACTCGCGAGCATCGTGATGCGTCCGGCCGCTTTGGCGACGCGATGGGTCTCGTCTTTGGCGCCCACGTCGACCATGTGAGCCTGCCCGGCGGCATCGAAATGGGTGAGCTTGTCGGATGGCATGAGCGGGGTGGCGGCGGAACTTGCGGGAAATCCGCCTTATCATAGCACCATGCCTTTTCGAACCCTCCTGCTCGTCCTGCTGTGGCTGGTGCCGGGCGCGCTCGCCGAAGGCCTTCCCGACCTCGGGGAGTCCGCGCAATCGTCGTTCAGCGCGCTCGAAGAGCGGCGCCTCGGCGACGAGATCATGCGCGAGATCCGCGCCGACCGCAGTTTCTACGACGACGCGGAAACCACCGACTACATCAACGCGGTCGGCACGCGCCTGGTCACGCGCGGCGCCGACACGCGACAGCCTTTCGAGTTCTTCCTGATCCAGGAGCGCTCGATCAACGCTTTCGCGCTGCCCGGCGGCTTCATCGGCGTGAACACCGGCCTCATCGTCGCCGCCCAGAGCGAGTCGGAGTTCGCGAGCGTGATCTCGCACGAGATCGCCCACGTCACCCAGCGGCACATCGCGCGCATCATCGACCAGCAGAAGCAGGGCACTGTCCTGTCGCTCGCCGCCATTGCGGTCGCGATACTCGCGGCGCGTGCGAGCCCCGACCTCGGCATGGCCGCGACGGCTTTCGGGACCGCGGGCGCGGTCCAGAACATGCTGAACTTCACGCGCGACCACGAGCGCGAAGCCGATCGGGTCGGTTTGCAGATCCTCCAGACCGCGGGCTACGACCCTCACGCCGCTGCGGTTTTCTTCGAGCGCCTGCAGCGTGCGACCCGTATCTACGACGTCGCCGGCGCCCCTTCGTATCTGCGCACCCACCCGCTGACCTACGAGCGCATCGCGGACATCCAGAACCGCCTCGAGCGCATGCCGTATCGACAGGTTTCCGACAGCCTCGACTTCCAGCTCGTGCGCGCCAAGCTGCGCGCCGAGCTCGACCCGCCGGCGGAGGCCCGCCAGTTTTTCGACGAAAGCCTCAATGAGCGCCGGTTCCTGAGCGAGACCGCAAGCCGATACGGCCTCGCGGTCAGCCTGGTGCGCCTGAAGGACTACCCGGGGGCGCGCAAGGCGTTCGACAGCCTGAAGCGCACTGCCCCAGCGCATCCGATGATCGATACCCTGGGCTGCCGCATCCGCACCGCCTCGGGCGATACCGATGGCGCGCTCACGTGCTACCGCGATGCGCTACGCGCCCACCCGCAGCACCGGGCGCTCACCTACGCCTACGCCGAGCTGCTGCTGCAGCGGCGCCGCGCCGATGCGGCGCTAGCCGCCATCGCGCAGCGCATGCAATCGACTTCGGAAGATCCCAGGCTGTATCTGCTCCAGGGGCAGGCTTACGCGCAGCAGGGCAAAAGGCTGGCGCAGCACCAGGCGACCGGCGAAGCGTACGCGCGCATGGGCAATGTGCGCGGAGCGGTCGAGCAGATGCAGATCGCGGCGAAAAGCGGCGACGGCGACTTCTACCAGCTCTCCGCAGTCGAAGCGCGCCTGAGAGAGCTGCGCAAGATCGACGAGGCGCAGCGCAAAGAGAAAAGCCTGCTGGGCCGATAAGCGCTCACGCGGTATATTGACCGCTCGCAACATGATCGAGGCTTTCGATGCAGCACGACAAGGAACTGGACGCACGCGGGCTCAACTGCCCGCTGCCGATACTCAGAACGAAGAAAGCGCTCACCGACATGAGCTCGGGGCAGGTGCTGAAGATCGTCGCGACCGACCGGGGCGCGGTGAAGGATTTCCAAGCGTTCGCGAAGCAGACCGGCAACGCGCTGCTCTCGTCCGACACCGTCGAAAACGAATTCGTGTTTTTCATGCAGAAAAAGTGAGCGCTGCGTAAAGCGGACATGGCCGAGACCTGGCGCCTGCTCGATACCGGTCTCGCATCGCCGGCCCGTAACATCGCGCTCAATCGCGCGTTGCTGGAGGCGCGCGCAACCGACGAGATCCCCTCGACGCTGCGTTTCGCGCGTTTCACCCGCTGTGTGCTGATCGGCGCGCGCCACAGCGGCGCGCAGGAACTGGACCTGGAGTACTGCCGGCAGCACGCCATCGCGCTGCAGCGCCGGATCACCAGCGGGTCTGCAGGGTATGTCGATGAGCGGCAGCTCGTGTGGGAGCTTTATCTGCACCG
The DNA here is from genome assembly GCA_028292065.1 of Betaproteobacteria bacterium. Taxonomy (GTDB): domain Bacteria; phylum Pseudomonadota; class Gammaproteobacteria; order Burkholderiales; family SG8-41; genus JAQGMV01. Next base: position 5,901 of record JAQGNC010000513.1, on the reverse strand, counting down.
GCGCGAGCTCGCAAGTACCAGCCTGCACGCGCTCGGCCGGCGCATCTGCCACGCTGCGGCCACCGGCCTGTCGGCGTTCGACGTCGACGCGCGCTTTCGCGAGCGCGCGCAAATAGAAATCGACGGCTGCGCGCTGGCGAGCGGCGGTTTTGCGGTCGAGCGCGATGCCATTCTCTTTCAGGGAATGCTCACGCTCGAAGCGCAGCCGGCAGGCACGCTGGGCGTGCTGCGCACACCGTGGAGCGGCGATGCAGAATCGATCGCCGCCGCAGCGACGACGCGCCTGACGAGCTTGAACCTCGCGCTGGGAAGCGCCGCCGCACCGCGGCGCGTGAAGCAGAACCTGGCCGAAGCGTTCGAAAGCGAGTTCGACGTCGAGTTTCGCGATGCGGATTGCGGCTTGAGCGAGCACACGCGGTGCGAGGCCGCCATGGCCGCGATCGATACACGCGACTGGATCGAGCACATCGCGACCCCTGCGAGCGATGCGCCGCTGCTCGCGGCGACGTACCGCACCGGCGCAGGCGCGCTCGCGGTCGCGCTGACTTACGACCGCGCCGCGCGAACGATACGGCGGGTGTGGATCACCTCGCCGTGCCCGTGCACTCCGGCGCGGGCTTGCGCGGATTTCGAAGCGGCGCTCACCGACGTGCCGCTCACCGGCCTCGAGCGCGCGGTGGGAGGATTCTTCGGCAGCCGCGTCGTCGACTGCGGCGGATACACCCCAGCCGATTTCATCGCGGCGCTCAAACTCGCGGTGCGTCAGCCGCTGCTGGCCGACAATTCCTGACTGCGCGACGGCACGCGAGCCGCTCCTTATGGTCGGCTGAGCTTGTCGAGTTGCGCGCGCACCTGGTCCAGCGTCGACCTGAACTTTTCCAGCCGCTGTTTTTCCTGCTCGACCACCGCCGGCGGCGCGCGCTCGACGAAGCTCGCGTTGCCGAGCTTCGCCTGGGCTTTGCCGATCTCGCCTTCGAGCCTGGACGCTTCCTTGCCGAGCCTTTCGCGCTCGGCCGCGAGGTCGATCTCCACCTTGAGCATGAGCTTGAAATCGCCGGCGATCGCGACCGGCGCGTCGGCTTGCGGCAGCGCGTCGACGATCGAGACTTCGCTCAGGCGCGACAGTGCCGCGACGTAGGGGATGAACGTGGCGAGGCGGCGGGCGTCGCCCTGCACGAGCAGCGGGAGCTTCTGTGAAGGCGGGATGCCCATCTCGCTGCGTAACGTCCGGCACGCGGTGACCACCTCCTTCAACGCCTGCACTTCGGTTTCCGCGGCTTCGTCGATGCGTTCGCTTTGCGCCTGCGGATAAGGCTGGAGCATGATCGACTCGCCCGACTTGCCGGCGAGCGGCGCGACTTTCTGCCACAGCTCCTCGGTGATGAAAGGAATGACCGGGTGGGCGAGGCGCAGCATCGCTTCGAGGACGCGAACCAGCGTGCGGCGCGTGGCGCGCTGCTGCGCTTCGCTGCCGCCCGCCATCTGCACTTTCGCGAGCTCGACGTACCAGTCGCAGTACTCGTCCCACACGAGCTCGTAGATCGAGCGCGACAGATTGTCGAAGCGGTATTGCGCGAAGCCCTGCTGCACCTCGGCTTCGGCGCGCTGGAGCCGGCTCACGATCCAGCGGTCGACGACCGACGGCTCGACCGGCGCGTGCTCGTCGAGACCGACGTCCCTGCCTTCGGTGTTCATGAGCACGAAGCGCGTGGCGTTCCACAGCTTGTTGCAGAAGTTGCGGTAGCCGTCGCAGCGCGCGAGGTCGAACTTGATGTCGCGGCCGTGCGAGGCGAGGCTCGCGAAAGTGAACCGCAGCGGATCGGTGCCGAAAGCCGGGATGCCTTTGGGAAACTGGCGCCGGGTCGTCGCTTCGATGGCCTGCGCCTGGCGCGGGTCCATGAGGCCGGTGGTGCGCTTTTTGAGCAGGTCGTCGAGCTCGATGCCGTCGATGAGGTCGAGCGGGTCGAGCACGTTGCCTTTGGACTTCGACATCTTCTGGCCTTCGGAATCGCGCACGAGCCCCGTGATGTACACCTCGCGGAAAGGGACTTTGTCGGTGAAGTGCAGCGTCATCATCACCATGCGCGCGACCCAGAAGAAAATGATGTCGAAACCGGTGACCAGCACTGAGGAGGGCAGGTAGAGGTCGAGCGCGGTGTTCGAGCGGGCCGGGTACTCGGGCGTCCAGTCGAGCGTCGAAAACGGCCACAGCGCGGATGAGAACCAGGTGTCGAGCACGTCGTCGTCCTGGCGCAGCGTGCCCGACGCATCGGTGCCTCGCGCCCGGCGGTATTTCGTTTCGGCCTCTTCGCGAGTACGCGCGACGTAGATGTTGCCTTGCTCGTCGTACCAGGCCGGGATGCGGTGGCCCCACCAGAGCTGGCGCGAAATGCACCAGTCCTGGATGTTCTCGAGCCACTGGTTGTAAGTCGTCGTCCAGTTCTCGGGGACGAACTTGATCTCGCCGCTGCCGACCGCCTCGAGGCCGCGCTTGGCGAACGACTCCATCTTCACGAACCACTGGTCGGTGAGCATCGGCTCGACGACCGCATCGGTGCGCCCGCAGCGCGGGACCATCAGCTTGTGGGGCTTGATCTCTGCGATCAGGTCGTAGGTCTTCAGGTCGGAGACGACGAGCTTGCGCGCCTCATAGCGGTCGAGGCCGCGATAGCGCACGGGCGCGTTGTCGTTGACCTTCGCGGCCAGCGTGAAGATTTCTATCGGCTCGAGCTGGTGGCGCTGCCCGACCTGGTAATCGTTGAAGTCGTGCGCGGGCGTGATTTTCACGCAGCCGGTGCCGAAAGCGGGGTCTACGTAGGTATCGGCGATCACGGGGATGGTGCGGTCGGTCAGCGGCAGCGCCACCCGCGACCCGATGAGAGACTTGTAGCGCTCGTCGTCGGGGTGTACCGCCACCGCGACGTCGCCCAGCATCGTCTCGGGCCGCGTGGTCGCGACCACGAGATGTCCGGGACGGTCGGCGAGCGGATAGCGGATGTGCCAGAGCTCGCCCTGCTCTTCGCGCGATTCGACTTCGAGGTCGGAGACCGCGGTCTGCAGCACCGGGTCCCAGTTGACCAGGCGCTTGCCGCGGTAGATGAGCCCCTGCTCGTGCAGGCGCACGAACACTTCGGTCACGGTCCGCGACAGCCCTTCGTCCATCGTGAAGCGCTCGCGCTCCCAGTCGCACGACGCACCCATGCGCCGCATCTGGCGGGTGATCGTCGAGCCCGATTGCTCTTTCCATTCCCAGACCTTTTCGAGGAAAGCCTCGCGGCCGATGTCGCGGCGGGACACGCCCTGCGCTTCGAGCTGGCGCTCGACCACGATCTGGGTCGCGATACCCGCGTGGTCGGTTCCCGGCTGCCACAGGGTGTTCTCGCCGCGCATGCGGTGGTAGCGCGTGAGCGCATCCATCAGGGTGTGCTGGAACGCGTGCCCCATGTGCAGGGTTCCGGTCACGTTCGGCGGCGGCAGCAGGATGCAGTAGTTGTCCGGATTCGACGCGTCGAGTCCGGCCTTGAAATAGCCTTTGTGCTCCCACAGCGGGTACCAGTGCGATTCGATCGCGGCAGGCTCGAAACTTTTCGCGAGCGCGGCCGACAGCGGCGCGGGCATGTCCGGCGGTGGCGTGCTCATGGCGCCGCCCTGGGGTTGAACGGCTCGATCGGGTTGTTGTTTGTGTCCATCGGGTGCTTTCGCTGTGTTGTTGGGCGCAGGCAGGGTGAGCTGCTCCTTGAGCGCCTGCTCGACCGAGGCTCGCACCAGCGCCCCGAGGTTGCCCTGGAGCTCCTGCGTGATGTGCTGCACGGCCGAGTTGAGCGCGGCGCCGAGATCGGGCATGAGCTGCTGGCGTACGACTTCGGCGATGCGTCCGTCGAGGTCCTTGGTGAGCTTCTGGTAGTGCTGCAGGTTCTGGTTCTGCACCCGCGAGATGATTTCCACCGCGCCGTGCTCCGGTCCTGGGACGGGCGCCGCATCGGGCACAAGCTCGGGGTCCGGCGCGATGTCGGTCAGAACCGGGAGGTCCTCGTCACCGCCGGCCGCGAATGCCGCGGTTCCCGCCGGCGCAGCCGGCGAGTCTGGGCGCCCGTTGCGGCTGTTGCGCCTCAAGGGCGCGTCGGCACGGCCGGGCTCGTCTTGCGGTGTGGATGGGTCGTCTTTGGGCATTTACTTTCCGGTGTCCGCAAGATCGTGGATGCGGATCTCGTAGCCGCGATCTTTATAGAACTTCCAGCGTTCGCGACCGCTTTGGCGGTCGTCTTCGTCGGTGCTGATGATTTCGACCAGGCGCTCGAAGCGCCCGAAGAACGGCGGCCACTGCGCGCGCAGGTTGAGCAGCACCTGGTCGCCGATGGGCTCGTGCGCGGCTGCGTCGATGATGATCGGAGTCACGCTCGCGAGCGCATCGGTCGGCGCGCAGTGAGGGACGAAACCGGTCGCCGGCGCGGTCCACAGCAGGCGGTCCACACGCGCGGCGACCTCGGTGTCGGGACACAGGATGAGCATCCGCTTGCCGAGGCTGTGCGCTTTCGCGGCGATCCGGCAAGCCGTCGCGACCTTGTCCGAAACGTTGGTGTAGAAATCGATCTGGGTCATGTGGAACGCTGCCGCGCGCCGCGCGTCGCCGCGGCGGCCGTTCGGCGGTCGCTCGAGGCGCGCGCGCTTACGTGGCGCCCACGCGTCCGAGGAGAAACTGCAGCAGCATCGGCACCGGGCGCGCGGTGGCGCCTTTGTCCTTGCCGCTGCGCCACGCGGTCCCCGCGATGTCCAGGTGCGCCCATTTGAACTTGCGCGCGAACCTCGCGAGAAAACACGCGGCGGTGACGCTGCCCGCCGGACGCCCGCCGATGTTGGAGAAATCGGCGAAGTTGCTCTTCAGCTGGTCCTGGTAGTCGTCCCACAGCGGCATGCGCCACGCGCGGTCGTAGGCGCGATCGGCTGCGCCGAGGAGCTCCTGCGCGAGCGCGTCGTCGTTGGCGAAAAGACCCGATGCCACGTGTCCGAGCGCGATCACGCACGCGCCGGTCAGCGTCGCGATGTCGATCACCGCGACAGGATCGAAGCGCTCGGCGTAGGTGAGCGCGTCGCACAGGATCAAGCGTCCTTCGGCGTCGGTGTTGAGGATTTCGACGGTCTGTCCGGACATGCTTTTCACCACGTCGCCGGGGCGCGTGGCGCGTCCGCCGGGCATGTTCTCGGTCGTCGGTACGAGCGCGACGACGTTCAGCGGCAGCTTGAGCTCGCCGATCGCTTTCATCACACCGAGCACCGTCCCGGCGCCGCTCATGTCGTATTTCATCTCGTCCATTTCGGGCGCGGGCTTGATCGAGATCCCGCCGGTATCGAACGTCACCCCCTTGCCGACGAGCACGACCGGCTTGGCGTCTTTCGCGCCGCCGCGATGCTCGAGCACGATGAACTTCGGCGGCTGCGCGCTGCCCTGCGCCACCGAGAGCAGGGTATTCATGCCGAGCTTTTTCATGTCGTCGCGTTCGAGCACCTGCACTTTCATGCGATAGCGCTTGGCGATCTCGCGAGCCTGGTCCGCGAGATAACCCGGGGTGCACACGTTCGGCGGCAGATTGCCCAGGTCCTTGGTGAGCGCCATGCCTGCGGCGAGCGCCTCGCCCTGCTCGAGCCCGCGCTCGGCGGTGCGCGTGTCGCCCTTGTCGACGACGAGCGTCACGCGCTTCAACGGCGGCTCGGCGGCGTCTTTGCGGCTCTTCATCTGGTCGAAGCGATACAGCGTCTCCTGCGCGACCGCGACCGCCTGCTGCACGCGCCACTGCGCGTCGAGGCCGTCGAGTGCAAGCGCCGTCAGATGAAGCTCGGCGTCCTTGGCGCCGCTCGAATTGAGCGCGCGCATGGCCGCGGCGATCGCCTCGCGGTACTGGCGCT
>JAQGNC010000512.1 GCA_028292065.1 Betaproteobacteria bacterium | reverse complement strand
AGCCGCAGCCGCATGCGATCGCCGATCTGGTCCGCGCGATCGACCCCGATTCGATGACCCCGCGCGAAGCGCTCGAGGCGCTGTACCGGCTGCGCCAGAAGCTCGACGAATGAGCGTTCGAGGGATCATTCGCGGCAAGGTGCGGGCGATGCTGAGCGCAATCGCGGTAGCCGCCGCGATCAGCACGCCCGCGCCGGCCGCGCAGTTTGCGTTCGCCGCTTTCGGCGACACGCCTTACAACGCCGACGAGGAACCGCAGCTCATCGCGATGATCGCGGAGATGAACCACGAGGCGCTCGCGTTTTCGCTGCACGTCGGCGACTTCAAGGACGCGCGCGCCGAGTGCAGCGATGCGCTGTTCCTGCAGCGGCGCGAGTGGTTCGCGCTGTCGCAGCACGCGTTCTTCTACACGCCCGGCGACAATGAGTGGGTCGATTGCCGTCGCGCGCGCTGGGCGCCGCGAGATCCGCTGGAGCGGCTGGCCAAACTGCGCGAGCTTTTCTTCACGCGCGATTCGAGCCTCGGGCAGCGGCCATTGCACGCAGACCGCCAGAGCGCTCGCGGCTATCCTGAGAACATGCGCTGGCTCGTGGAGGACGTGGTCTTCGCGACGCTAAACATCCCAGGTCCGGACAATCACCACTCGGCGATGCCCGAGGAGTCCAGGCGCCGCACGCGCGCGGTGCTCGACTGGATGCGTGAAGCGTTCGGCGTCGCTCGCGAGCGCAGGCTTCCCGCAGTCGTGCTGGCGACGCAGGCCGACCTCTGGACCGGCAACGCCGGTTTCGCCGAGATATTGAAGACACTCTCCGCCGAAGCCCAGCGCTACGACGGCGAAGTGCTCGTCGTCCACGGCGACACCCACTGGTTCCGCTTCGACAAGCCGCTCGTCGACCCGGCCTCCGGCCGCAAAGTCGAGAACGTGACCCGGCTCGAAGTCTACGGAAGCCCTTTCGTGAACTGGGTGCACGTGACGGTCGGCACGGGTAATGGGCGAGCGAAGTTCAGCGTAGTGCGGGGGAGCGAGGTCGCTGCGAAGCGAGCGCAACCCCGGCCTGCGCCCTGAACCTTGGTAAGCCTCCTTCCTTCAAACCCACCCCCATCCCGACCTTCCCCCTGAGGGGGAAGGAGAGTTATCCGCGCTGCGGATGACAAAAACATTCCCTCCCCCTCAGGGGGAGGGTTAGGGTGGGGGTGGTTCAGAGCTGCTTCAAGATGCCCGAGTGAGTGCCTGCGAGCCGAAGGAAAGGAGGTCTCGGAGGGAAACCATTGGTTTCCCTCTGAGGCGTTACTCATCACGAGCCGCTTCGCGGCTCAGTGGTGGTGGTCGTGTTCCCCGTGCACGTGGCCGTGCGACATCTCTTCGTCGCTCGCCGCGCGCACACCGGTGATGGTGCATTCGAAGTTCAGCGTCTGTCCGGCGAGCGGATGGTTGCCGTCGACGACGACCTTGCCGTCGGCCACGTCGGTGACGGTGTAGACGACCTTGTCGCCCGATTCGTCACCTTCGCCTTCGAACTGCATGCCGACTTTGACGCCGCCCGGGAACTTGTCCTGCGGCTCGACGTGCACCAGATCGGCGTCGTAGTCGCCGAAGCCGTCGTCGGGCGTCAGCTTGACGCTGCAGGTTTCGCCGACGTCTTTTCCTTCGAGCGCTTTTTCAACCGCGGGGAACATGTTGCCGTAACCCCCGTGCAGGTATTCCACCGGCTCTTCGGTCTCCTCGATGAGATCTCCGTCGGTGCCGAAAAGCTGGTACTTCAGTGTGACTACGGTGTCTTTCGCTATTTGCATTTGCCTAAGCCTTTAACCATGTTGAGCACTTCGGCGGCGTGCCCGCGGGGCGCGACGCCGTAGAGCGCGTGTCTGAGCACTCCTCTGCGATCGATGATGAACGTCGAGCGCACGATGCCTCGTTTTTTGCGGCCGTCGAATTCCTTCTCCTGCAGCACGCCGTAGAGCTGGCACACTTCGCCGTCAGGGTCCGCGAGGAGCTGCACGCAAAGACCGTGCTTGTCCCGAAATGCGCCGTGCGCCATGCAATCGTCCATGCTCACGCCGAGCACGACCGTATGCAGCCGCGAGAAAGCGCCTTCGAGCTCGCTGAAGTCGATCGCTTCCATCGTGCAACCGGGCGTATCGTCGCGGGGATAGAAATACAGCACCACGTTCTGGTGATTCCGGAACATGTCGAGGTTCACGATGTTGAGGTCCGCATCGGGCAGATCGAACGGCGGCGCCGGTTGCCCGGGCTGCAGTGTGACTCGATCTTCTCCTCGCACCAGTTCCACGCGGAGACTCCCACGAAGTGTATCGGGATTGTGTGAACAAACCCGGCGCCGGTCAATGGGCGCGCCGCTATAATCGTTTTACATGAAAAAAGGATTTCTCGCCGGACTGACCTCCGCGCAATTCATGCGGCGGCACTGGCAGAAACAGCCGCTGTTCGCGCGTGACGCGCTTGCGCAATATGCGCACGCGGTGAGTCGGGAAGACCTCTACACACTCGCCGGCCGCGACGACGTCGAAGCGCGCATCGTGATGAAGCGGCGCGGCCGCTGGCAAATCGAGCACGGGCCTTTCGATCGCAGCAAGCTCGCGACACTTCCGCGGCGCGACTGGACGCTGCTCGTTCAGGGCGTCGACCAGAAAGTCAGGCAAGCCGCGCGCCTGCTCGATGAGTTCTCCTTCATACCCTACGCGCGTCTCGACGACGTGATGGTGAGCTATGCCGCACCCGGCGGCGGCGTCGGACCGCACTTCGACAGCTACGACGTGTTCCTGCTGCAGGGGTGCGGCACGCGGCGCTGGCAGGTGAGCCGCCAGCGCGACCTTGCGCTCGTGCCGGACGCCCCGGTGAAAATTCTCGAGCGCTTCGAGCCGCAGCACGAATGGCGCGTGCAGGCCGGCGACCTGCTTTACCTCCCGCCGCAATACGCCCACGACGGCGTCGCGCTCGACGAGTGCATCACCTATTCGGTCGGCTTCCGCGCGCCGGCTGCGCAGGCGCTCGCTCAGCACTTTCTCGAATTCCTGCAGGATGGGCTCGATCTCGACGGCCTCTATGCCGATCCCGATCTCCAGCCGACCCGCACCCCCGGGCGCCTGCCGACACGAATGATCGATCATGCGACCGCGGTGCTCGAGCGCGTGCGCTGGACGCGCCGCGACGTGGCGCATTTCATGGGGGCGCACCTCACCGAGCCGAAAAACAACGTGGTGTTCGAGGCCCCATCCAGTCCGCAATCGCCGCAAGCATTCGCGCGCGGCGTGCGCAGGCACGGTGTGCGGCTCGCGCCGCCGACGCGGATGCTCACGTCCGGGAGGGACGTGTACATCAACGGCGAGCGCCATCGCAGCCCGCCCGGCGCTGCCGCCGTGTACGCCGCGCTCGCGGACACGCGCGCCGTACAGCCGCCGGTCGCCGCGAGTGCCGAGGTCGTCGCCTTGCTTTACGAGTGGTATCGCGCCGGATATATTGAAATCTGATCCGCGCCTCGCGCGCCCGCCGCGACCGCGCTGAGCCGGCGAGCCCGCACTTTCCAGCCATGCCGTCCACACCGAAGCCCGGCCTCCCCCACGCGAACTACGAGCGCTTCGAAAGCATGCGCCAGTACGAAGCGATGTTCGACGAGTTCATCCCGCGAACCCAGCGGGTGATCCGCATTTTCGACCGCACGCTGGGCGCGAGCTACAACACGCCTGCGCGCTGCGACCTGCTGCGCGATTTTCTTCGCGCCGATCCGCTCAACCGCTTGTTCGCGGTGGTCCACGACGCGGACACCCTGCCGCGCGTGTGCCCGCGCTTCATGGCGCTGCTACAGCGCTATGGACACCTCGCGAAACTGCGGCAGTCCCCTCGCGCGGCACGCCACCTGTATGATCCATTTGTCATTTTCGACGCGAGCAGCTACCTGCACCGCTTCCATCACGACCACATGCGCTACGCCCGAGGCCTCGACGACGTCGACGGCACGCAGCAGTTGCTCGACCGTTTCGATGAGCTGTGGGACGCATCCAAGCCCGCTTCCGCAGGCGGTGTCGTCGGGCTTTAACGACGCTCAGCGCCGTAAGGTCCGGGTAAGCACCTTCAGCGCGGAGCTGGTAAAATGTTCATGACGATCGCGTAGGTCGCTCACGGATGGCGCACATCAAACGCTGTTCGTTTTCGGTAAAAACCGTGTGATGTCTCCTAAAGGAAAAAACATGAAACGCTCGCTCCTCATCGCCGCCATGCTGGCGGTTGGCCTTACCGCCTGCAGCAAGAAAGAAGAAAAAGTCGTGACCCCGCCGCCCGCGACCGCCCCCGCCGCACCGTCGACGACGGCACCGTCGCCCTCGCCCGCCACCGGCGCCGACAGCACGAGCACGACCCCCGGCTCCGCCACCGGCGGCACCTCGTCCAGCTCGAGCTCGTCGACGAGCCCGATGGGCACGACGCCTTCGTCGCCCGCCTCGCCCAACGAGTCGAAGCCCGACGAGAAGAAGTAAGCTCTACGCCTCAACGAAAAAGCCGGCTCTTCGGAGCCGGCTTTTTTTATTGAACGCAGCGCCGCGACGGTGCGTTTGCTACGAAATACTGCGCCAGTCGACGCCGTCGCCCTGGGTCGCGATGCACACCCACGCCGGATCGCAGTTCAACGCGGCCGCCATCGCGGTTCGCGCGAGCTCGGGGGTGTTGTTGCTCGCGGACAGGTGCGCCGCGATAAAGTGCTGGAGGCGCGTACAGTCGATCCCGGCGACGATGCTCGCGGCGGTCGCGTTGTCCAGATGCCCCAGACGGCCTGAAATGCGGCGCTTCAGGCTCGGCGGATAAGGGCCGTTCATGAGCAGGCCGAGGTCGTGGTTGCACTCGAGCACGAGCCCGTCGATTCCGGAGAGCATGCGCTCGATGTGCGGGGTCGAAGCGCCGGCGTCGGTGAGGAGCCCCAGGCGCTTGTCGCCGTCGCTGAACACGAACTGGGCAGGCTCGCGCGCGTCGTGAGGCACCGGATACGGGTGCACTTCCAGGTCCCCGATCGCGAAGGGGCTGTGGCTGTCGATGAGCGACACGCGGGGGATCATCGCGCCCTTCGCGCCCATCGCGACCAGCGTGCCGTAGGTGAGATAAACCGGAATGTCGTAGCGCCGGGCAAGCCTCGCCACGCCGCCGGCATGATCCTCGTGCTCGTGGGTGATGAGGATCGCCGCCAGGTCGCCGGGCTCGAGGCCGCGGCGGGCGAGACGCTTTACCGTGTCCGAGACATTGAAGCCGCAATCGACCAGGATCCGGGTCGATGCGCACTCGACAATGAGACCGTTGCCTTCACTGCCGCTGCCGAGGGATGCGAAACGGATCAAGGCTCGTGAGGCGTGAGGGGTGAGGCGTGAGGGGCAGAGCCGGTCGGCGCAAGCGAGTAGGCGGCAGGGCACTTCGCACCGGTGGCGCTGCCAGTACAGCAGCGCGTGGGCGGTCGTTCTTGCGCCTCACCCCTCACCCCCTCACGCCTCACTTCAGCCTCACTTCAGTTGATCGTATAGCAGCGACAGTATGCGGTTTGCCGTCGCGGACCGCTCGGCCGCGCCTTCCTTGGAGAGCACGTTGACTTGCGCGCGCTCGCCCTCGTCTTTCACCAGCACGCGGTACTGCTCGTTCTTCTGCTTGTCGGTACCGCCCCAGAACTTCAAGCGCGAGAACCAGCCTTTGCTGTCGGCGCTTTTGTTGTCGATGTCCGGATCGATATAGCGCACGTAATACACGCCTTTGGAGCGGTCGCGGTCTTCGACGGTGAAGCCGACGCGGTCGAGCGCCAGCCCGACGCGGCGCCACGCACGGTCGAACTGCTCGTTCAGCGCGAGCCCACCGCTGCCGTCGCCGGCTTTCTGCAGCGTTGCGCGCGCAGGCGCCGGGGTCGCCGCGGCGATCGCGGTCTTCGCGCGCTCCTCCTGGACGCCGAGGCGCACCATGACCCTGCGCAGCATCTCGGCTTCGAGCTCGGGGCTCGGCGGGCGCGGCTGCCAGCGCGTGTCGTCCTTCGCCATCGAGGTGTAGACCTCTTCCATCCCGCGATGGCTGATGTAGACCTCGGTCGTCCCGGGCTGCGCGCCGCGCTCCAGGCGCGTGCGGAACTTGTCGCGCTCGCCGGTCGAGTAGACCGAATCGAGCAGCCTGCCGAGGGTGTTACGGATGACGCCGTCGGGGACCCGCGCGCGGTTCTCGGCCCAGTCGGTCTCCATCACGCCCGCTTCGGGCATCTCGACGTTGACGATGAAGCCGATCTCCTGCCAGAAGTCCTTCACGAGCGGCCACATCTGCTCGGGCTCGCCTTTGATGACGAGCCAGCGCTGCGTGCCCGCGCGCTCGATGCGCGCACCGTCCTGCGCCGGCAACACCGCCCCCGAACCCGGCTGCTCGACGCGGCCCTCGCGACCTCGCTGGTATTCGGAATACGTCGCCGCGCCTTTCGAGCTGTCGGGAACCGCAAAGCGATCGTCCGCCGTGGGCCGCGTCAGGTCGGGGGGAATGTCCAGGGGCGCCAGCCGTCCCGAGCTCTTGTACTCGATCTTCTTCGAAGGCAGCTCGAAGTTGCCGCACGCGGCGAGCGCCGCACACGCCGCAGCGCAGGCGATCACGCGTATCCACACAGTGCTCATAAGGTCTCCACTCGTGCGCTTTGCTTCAGGCCACGCCGGCCTGCCGCATCGCTGCACGGATTTTCGTTTCGAAGCCGCTCGAAAGCGGCGTGAGCGGCAGTCGTATGCCGCCGGCAATCAGTCCTAGCTGCTGCACGGCCCATTTGACCGGTATCGGGTTGGCCTCGCAGAAGAGGTCCCGGTGCAGCGCCAGCAACTTGTTGTTGACCTCGCGCGCCGCCACGGCGTTCCCGCCGAGCGCCGCGACACACAGCTCGTGCATCAGGCGCGGCGCGACGTTGGCGGTCACTGAAATGACGCCGTCGGCCCCCAGCAGCATCAGCGCGAGCCCCGTCG
>JAQGNC010000495.1 GCA_028292065.1 Betaproteobacteria bacterium | reverse complement strand
TGCCTGCGCCTCCCGCGGATCGGCGGTCGCATCTTCGAACCAGAAGCGATGCACGTCTTGCGCTTTGACGCTGTGGATCACGACTGCTTCGGCGCAGCCGCGCTGTCGATCTCGTGCGCGCGTGTGGCGGCGGGGCGCTCGCGCAGCCGCGCCGCATACGCTTCGAACGCCGGACGCTTGTCCAGGGTGTTGAACATCATTCCCCACGCGATCTGCGAGCCGACATAGACGTCGGCCGCGGTGAACTGGTCGCCGCAGATGTAAGGACCATTGCTGAGCGCGTGCTCGAGCGCGGCGACGGTGTCTTCGTACGTCCCGTAGCCGAGCATCTGCTTTTTGTCGGACGCGAAGCCGAGCGCCTTGTTCGTGAGCGCCGCCTCGACCGGACCCGCCGCGAAGAACATCCAGCGGTAGTACGGGCCTCGCCTGTCGGGCGGCGGCGCGAGATTGCGGTGGGGAAACGCGTCGGCGAGATAGGCGCAGATCGCGGCGGCTTCGGTGACGATCGCGTCGCGATGCCTGATCGCGGGGACCTTGCCCATCGGGTTGATCGCGAGGTATTCGGGCGCTTTCATGGTCGTGCCGTATTCGAGGATGACGGTCTCGTACGGCTCGGCGAGCTCTTCGAGCATCCAGCGCACGATGCGGCCGCGGGACATGGGGTTGGTGTAGAAGGTGATGTCGGTCATATGGGCCTCCGTTTGACTGGACAGGATCGGACGTGCGCCACGAGATCGCCGCGTCGCGCTACCGCGGCTCCTCGCGATGACAATTGTGGGTTATGCGCCAGGACGTGCCGCTATCGCAATCATCCCTGCACGCTTTTCTTCGGAACCGGAACGATGAAGCCGTCTACGTAGCGGGCCATGCGTTTCTCCTTCGGTAGCGTCCTCGAGTTTACGGGTGTGCGCCTGGTAGTCGAATGCCGAGGGCTCAAATCGACATCAGGCGCAGGTGGCCGCGGGCGGCTGCGCGGACTCGCGGTCACCAGCGCGCGCCCATCATCACGTCCGCCGGCCTCACGATCGGCCGATGCGAACTTGTAGCGCAGGCGCCCCGCCTGCAGCGGGGTTATGCGCGGCGAACCAGGCGGGTGAGGCCGGCCGCTGCCTTCGGCTACTCGCCGCTCGCCACAACTCGCGCGAACCCGGCTATAGTCCCCGAAATCATTCGAAGGGGGAGATCACCATGAACGGCAATACAGGAAGAGCGCTCGCACGCGCGCGCAGCATCACATTCGCATTAGCCGCAACGGCCGCTCTCGCGGCGTGCCAGACCGCGCCCGTAGGGCCCGAGCTCGACGCGGCGGATACCAGCGCGCCCAGGCGCATGGTGACGCAGGGCCGCGCGACGAAAGTGATCGTACCGAACCTCACGAAGTGCGCTTTCACCCATCCGAAGATGAACGTGCGCGTGGCCGCGGTCGGTGAGATCACCGCCACCGACGGGACGGTCATCACGATGCCGGCGGTGACTGCGCTGCAGAAAGGCCTGGGCCCGTCGAGCCACGACCTCTACAACGAATGCAACCAGGTCACGCCGAAGAACTCGGCTGAAGTCTCGACGGCGAACGTCCCGGTCATCGACGTCGATGCCGACGGCGAAGTCATCACCGGCTACATCGTCGCGGACAACTATTACGAGATGTACGTGAACGGCAAGCTGGTGTCGGTCGACAACACGCCGTATACGCCTTTCAACTCGTCGATCGTGAAGTTCCGCGTGAAGCGGCCTTACACGATGGCGTTCCTCCTGATCGATTGGGACGAGCATCTCGGCCTCGGCATGGAAGTGTTTCCGGTGCCGGTCACCGCGAACACCAGCAAGTTCTACCCGGGCGACGGCGGGCTGATCGCGCGCTTCTCCGACGGCACCGTCACCGACGGGTCGTGGAAAGCGCAGACCTTCTACATCGCGCCGCTGATGGATCCGAAAGAAGTCGTCGAGCGCGGCAACGTGCACGACACGCCGAACCTCGGCGGGCGCGTTCACCCGTACGCGCGCAGGCCCGCGTGCGAGGACAAGTGCTACGCGGTGCACTACCCGATTCCCGCGAACTGGCAATCGCCGCGCTTCAACGACACGAACTGGCCGCGCGCGTGGGAGTTCACCGACCAGGAGATCGGGGTGACGAACCTGCCGGCGTATACGCGCTACCCGGAGCTATTCGGCGACGCGCGCTGGATCTGGTCGCAGAACCTGGTGCTCGACAACGTGGTGATTGCGCGCAAGACGGTGCGGTGATGTAGGGCGTAGGCCCCTCTCCCCGACCCTCTCCCCGCGCTGCGGGGCGAGGGAGAAAAGCGTCCCCTCGCCCCGCTTGCGGGGAGAGGGTCAGGGTGAGGGGCAACAACGAAGTGCGACTCACGTCGGGTATTCGCTGAAGATTTCCATCTGCTGGGGCTCCACGTACCACGGTGCTTTCGAGTCCCAGAAGTTGCAATGACGCGGACGAATGCCCGGGTCTTCGTCGAGCAGTCCCGCCGGCACCAGGACGTTTTCGGTGGTCCTCATCTCGTGCGGGACGCGGCCGCCGCAGTGGGTGCACGTCCACAGGGAAAAGCGCTCGCTGCCGGGGAGGTCGAAGCGTTTGACCGACGCTTCGCCCGTGCGCCATTCGAACTGCGTGCGCGGCAGCACCAGGTTCGCGGCGTGCGCGCTGCCTGACGCTTTGCGGCAGCGGCTGCAGTGGCAATAGCGGAACGCCGAAAAAGGCGGTGTGACCGCGAAAGTGACCGACCCGCACAGGCAGCTACCGTTGATCGCAGCGTCATTCATGGATGGACTCCGGTTGTGATCTGCATCGTCGCACGCCGCAGCCGGCGGCGCGGCTACTCGGTTGTCACGGCGGCGCGGGAAGTCGCCAGGAGCTTCACCACCTCCGCGAAGTCCGCGGGTTTGACGAGGTGCGCGTCGAAGCCCGCGTCACGCGAGCTCTGGCGGTCGTCGTCCTGGCCCCATCCGGTCAGCGCCACGATCATCGTGTCCTTGCCTGCCGGCTGCGCGCGAATCGCGCGGCACACTTCATAACCGCTCATCTTCGGCAGTCCGATGTCGAGCAGGATGACCTCGGGCCTGTACTGCGCTGCGACCCGGATCGCTTCCTCGCCGTCGTACGCGGCGCGCGCTTCGTGCCCCGCGAGCTCGAGCAGCATGACGAGACTCGCAGCCGAGTCGTGGTTGTCATCGACGACGAGCACGCGCCTCGACGGCACAGCCGCGGCGCCGGCCTCGGTCGCAGTCGTGCCGGCGCTCTCGCGCGGCGCCAGCGGCAGCTCGAGCGTGAACTCGCTGCCGTGGCCGAGGCCGGCGCTGTTCGCGACGAGCGTGCCGCCGTGCAGCTCGACCAGACGCCGCGCGAGCGTGAGGCCGATGCCCAGGCCGTCGTGCGCGCGCTCGATCGAGTGATCGGCGCGGATGAACATGTCGAACACGTGCTCGATCATCTCCGGCGCGATGCCGATGCCGCTGTCGGTGATCGAGATGCGCACCTTGGGCCCGATCACCTGCACGTTCAGAGTAATGCGGCCGCGATCGGGGGTGTACTTGGCCGCGTTGTTCAAGAGGTTGCTCAGGACCTGCACCAGCCGGACCGGGTCGCCTTCGACGACGATCGCGGTCCCGGGCGTGGCGATCGTGAGCTCGTGTCCCGCCGCATCGAGGTGCGGACGGCACGCTTCGAGCGCCTGCTCGACGATAGACGCGAGCTCGACGCGCTGGCGTCGAAGCTCGAGCTGCCCGCGGGTGATGCGGCTCACGTCGAGCAGGTCGTCGACCAGGCGCACGAGGTGCCGCACCTGGCGGTCGATCGTGCCGCGGGCGCGCGCGGCGAGGTCGCGGT
The DNA here is from genome assembly GCA_028292065.1 of Betaproteobacteria bacterium. GTDB lineage: Bacteria > Pseudomonadota > Gammaproteobacteria > Burkholderiales > SG8-41 > JAQGMV01. The sequence continues at coordinate 14,595 of JAQGNC010000495.1, read as the reverse complement.
TGTCACCTGCGCGCTTGAGCACCTCGAGCGAATTCGCGATCGGGGCGAGCGGATTGCGCAGCTCGTGCGCGAGGGTGGCGAGGAACTCGTCTTTCGCGCGGTCCGATTCCCGCAGCTGCTCCGCCTGCTCGCGGATCGCCTGCTCGGCCTGCTGGCGCTCGGTCACGTCGCGAGTCGTTCCCGCCACCGCGACGATTTCGCCGTCGATCCCGATGACCGGGACGAATATGTAGTCGTAGATGCGGCGGCCGTTCGTTCCGGTGAAAGGCACCTCGCCGCGGATCGGCTGCCGCGTCGCGACGACCTGGTCGATCTCGCGCTCGTGCATCTTCGCGTGCCACGGCTCGTAACCGAGCTCGAGGCACGTCTTGCCTAGCGCATCCTCGCGGCTCCTGCCCCACATCGTGAGCAGCGCTTCGTTCGCGTATGTGAAGCGGTGGTCGAGATCGAATACATAGACGAGATCGGGTGTGTTCGACAGCGCCGCTTCGTAGATCCTGCGCTGCTTCTCGGAATCGGCGGCGATCCGCTCGGCCTGAGCTTCGACGCGCATCCTGCCGGTCACGTCGCGAAAGTACACCGACACGCCGGCCGGCGCCGGATAGGCATGCACCTCGTACCAGCGCTCGTGCTCGGGATAATACGAGGTAAACGACGAGGCTTCGCGCTCGAGCATCACGCGGTGGTACGTGCGCCCGAACTGGGTGTCCTCGAGCCCCGGATAAATGTCCCAGATCGCCGCGCCGATCATCTGCGCGCGGGTGCGGCCGAGCACTTGCAGCGCCTGGCTGTTCAGGTAGGTGAAGCGCCAGTCGCGGTCGAGCGCGAAGAAAGCATCGGTGATGCTTTCGAGGATTTCGGTCGCGCGCCCGTGCAACGCGTCGCGGGAGCGCAGCTCGACGAGCTCGGTGATCTCCTCGGACTGCTGGACGATGCAGCGCACCGCGCCGTCGGAACAAAGCACCGGGTAATTGACGCGCTTCCAGTAGCGGCGCTCGAACTCGCCGCCTTCCTGCGCGGGCCGCCGCACATCGTAGCGCTGGGTTTGCATGGTGTCGGCGACCCGCGTCTCGAGAACTCGCTCGAGCGATTCGCGCAGCAGCGTCGCACCGTGGGCGTCGGGATCGGCCTGGTTGTCCGGGAACACCTCGAATACATTGCGCCCGACGAGGTCTTCGCGCCTGACTTTCGTCGCGTCCAGCAAGGCGCTGTTGGCGGCGATGACCGTGAAGTCCGGTGCGACGACGAGCACGAGATGCGGCGCCGCGTGTATGAAAGCTTCGAGCTGGGCCGTGACGAGAGAGGTAGGCATGCGGGGGGAGGAGGCGTTCGGAAGACCAGTGCGGCAGCAGGCAGGCGATTTTACCAGCGGCACGCATGGCGCGGTGCCGGCGCACCGGGCTCAGGCGGGAAGCCGGGTGAATGTAAACGATTCTTCATCCGGCAACCGTAGCAATCTTCGTGTCGCAGCGGCGCTGTCCCCGCATGGACTCGAGTCGAGTTCGATACGCCTTTGCTCGCCCGCGTGCGGGGAGGAGGTCAGGGTGACGGGCGGTGGATCACAGCGCGCCGGCGCGACCGGAGCGGCGTCACAACGCGAGGTATCGCCGCACGATGTCCTCGTTTGCCCAGAGCGCTTCGAGCGCGCCGGAGTAGCGGATGGTTCCCTTTTCCATGATGTAGCCGCGGTCCGCGACACGACGCGCGAATTTGACGTTCTGATCGGCGATCAGGAGCGTCACCCCGTCCTCACGAATGCGGTGGATCGCTTCGATCAGGGTCCTGACCATGAGCGGGCTCAAACCCTCCGAAGGCTCGTCCAGTATGAGCAGGGCCGGGTTTCCCATCAGCGCCCGGCCGATCGCCAGCATCTTCTGCTCGCCGCCCGAAAGTCCCGAGCCGCTCTTGCGCCTGAGCTCGGCGAGCGCGGGAAAGAGCTGAAACACGCGCTCGAGCGTCCAGTGCCCATCGCGGCGCATCACCCGACGCACGATGTCGAGGTTCTCCTCGATCGTGAGGTCCACGAAGATTCGCCGGTCGTCAGGCACGTAGCCGATGCCGAGTCGCGCGATCTCGAACGACTGGCGTCCTTCGATACGCATTCCCGTGAACTCGACCGTCCCGCTGCGAGGCGGGGTCAGCCCCATGATGCTGCGCAGCGTCGTGCTCTTGCCGGCGCCGTTGCGACCGAGGAGGCAGACGACTTCGGCTGCCGCGACGTCGACCGATACGCCGTGTATCACGGCACCCACACCATAGCCGGTGACGAGATCGCGCACCGCGAGGATCATGCCGTTTCCTCGCCCAGATAAACCTCGCGCACGGCGCGGTTCTCGCGGATCTGCGCGGGCGGGCCTTCCGCGAGCAGTCGACCGCGGTCGAGCACGACGATCCAGTCCGCCAGCGCAAACACCGCGTCCATGTCGTGCTCGACGATGACGAAGGTGGTGCGGCGCTCCACCGAGATTTTCCGAACGAGTGCGAGCACGGTCGAGCGCTCGACCGAGGTGAGCCCCGACGAAGGCTCGTCGAGAAAACACAGCTCAGGTCCGGGGGCGATCGCGATTCCCAGCTCGAGCAGCCGCTGGTCTCCATGCGAAAGAACCCCGGCCGGCGTGTTCTCGACCTCGACGAGGCCGATCTCTCGCAGGATTGCACGCGACTCGGCAATCGCCTCGGTCTCCCGCCCCCAGCGATGGAACGCCTGGGCGGTGCGTCCGCGGCGTGCGAGCACCGGCAGCAGGATGTTCTGAAGCACCGTGAGACGCGCAAAGATGTTCATGATCTGGAAAGATCGGGATAGCCCTTTGCGTATGCGATGGTGCACGGCGAGACGCGTGATCGCTTCGCCTTTGAGATAGACCGCTCCGCTGTCGGGTGCAACCGCGCCGGTGACCAGGTTGATGAGCGTGGTCTTGCCGGCGCCGTTCGGGCCGATGACCGCGGTGAGCCGGCCCGCGGGGAGCGTGAGGCTCAGCCCGTCCACGGCGGTGAAGTCGCCGAAGTGTTTGGTGATGCTCTGGACCGTGAGTAGTGACACCGGGTTGCCCCTTACCCCGACCCTCTCCCCACCATCGTGGGGGGAGGGAGATTATCGGCGGGATCAGACCCCGGGGGTCTGACCCCGGTCTGTCCGCCGCTTCTTGAACATGCTCATCACGCCTTCGGGAAAGCCCATGACGAGCGCGACCACGATCACGCCGTACACGAGCAGCCAGTACTCGGTGAAGCGCACGATCACGTCCCTGATCACAAAAAACAGCACCGCGCCCACGATCGGTCCGGCGAAAGAATGGATGCCGCCCAGCAGGGTCGCGAGCACCGGCTCGGCCGAGGTGCTCCAGTGCGCAACCGGCGGCGTGACCGTATTCTCCAATGGCGAAAGGAGCGCGCCCGCCAGTCCCGCGTAGAGCCCTGCGATCGTGAACGCGACGAGACGGTACTTGCGCACCGGGACCCCCGCGAATTCGGCCCGCGTTTCGCTGTCGCGGATCGCCTGTAGCGTGAGGCCGAGGGGTGAATGCACAAGCCGGTGCATCGCGACGATCGCGACGAGCGCGAGCGCGAGGACGACGTAGTAATACCCTTCGATCGCGGAGACGCCGATACTGAAGAGCCCGGGAATCTCCAGCGGCGCTCGCGGAATTCCCACGAGCCCGTCGTCTCCGCCGGTTACGTCGCGCCATTTCCATGCGACCGAATAGATCATCATGCCGAACGCCAGGGTCAGCATCGAAAAGTAGATCCGCGTGTGGCGCACCGAAAGAATGCCGAGCACCAGCGCCGCCACGCCGGCCGTCGCGACGCCGCCCGCGAGACCGAGGAGGAGGTTGGGCACGAAGAGCAGGATCTTGCCGCAGGCGTACGCGCCCACCGCGAAAAAGCCCGCCTGGCCGAACGACAGCAGGCCCGTATAGCCGAACAGCAGGTTGAAGCCGAGCGAGAACACCGCGAGGATCAGGATGTGCATCACGAGGTAGACCGGGTACCGGCCGGCGAGCCATGGCAGCATGGCGAGCGCCAGCACCAGCACGGCGAGCGCCGCCGCGGCGCGCGGGGACAGGCGGCCGCTCATCCGCGCGGCTTCATCGTGCGAACAGCCCCTGCGGGCGCACCAGAAGGACGACGGCCATGATGACGAAAATGAAAAAGAGCTCGAAGACCGGAAAGTAGAGCGTGCCGTAGGCGCTCAGCACGCCGACGATGAGGGAGCTCACGAAAGCGCCTTTGAGATTGCCGAGGCCCCCGATGACCGTGATGATGAAAGCCTGGATGATCATGGCCGAACCGATCCCCGGCGCAGCGACCCGGACCGGCGTGCCGATCGCGCCGCCGAGCGCGGCGAGCATCGAGCCCGCGACGAACACGCCCGAGAAAACACGCCGAACGTCGATGCCGATCGCGCTCGCCATTTCACGGTCGGCAGCGGTCGCCCGCGCGATTCTTCCCCACCACGTTTTTTCGAGCATCACCCAGAGCGCGACCGCCACCACGAGCCCGACCGCGATCACGAAAACGTTGTAGATCGGGTAGGGCCTCCCGACGACGTTCCACGCGCCGTCGAGAAATTCCGGCATCGGCGGGATTTTGAAGACGCCGCCCCAGATGATCTTGACCGCGTCGTCGAGGATCAGGATGAACCCGAAGGTGAGCAGGAGCTGGTACGCCTCATCGACCGCGTAGAGCCGCCGCAGAAACAGGCGTTCCATCAAGAAGCCGAGCAGTCCGGTGCCGAGAAGACTGAGCACGATTGCGACGCCGAACGGCAGTCCCATCTGGCCGTAGAAGGTGTAGGCGAGATAAGCGCCGACCATGAAGAGGCTGCCGTGCGCGAAGTTCACGATGCGCAGCACGCCGAAGATGATCGTCAGCCCGGCCGAAATCAGCCACAGATACATCGCGAGCGACACGCCGACAAGGCCCTGGTAGATGATGTTTTCCATCGGGTGTGCCGTTCACCCTTCTACAGGCTGAGGGCGAACGGCACCCCGTTCGTGCCGAGCAGCGGTCGCGGCCGTCGAAGCGGTGCCCTGAGCCAGGCGCCGAAGCGCCGCAGCCGAAGGGATGAACGGCAGCGTGAGTTCACGCGCGGCTTACTTCGTCACCGACACCGGCGTGAACGGCGGATGCCGGTAATAGTCCTTCGCCGGGAACACCTTCAAGTCGCCGAGCACGGGAATCGGGTATTTCGGGTCCATCATCGGACGTCCCGCCGGCACGTTGTAGATGAACTGGTGATCCTCGCTCCTGAAGACCCGCACGCCCCCGGGATTTCTGATCTGCATTCCCTTCATCGCATCAATGACCTTTGCGGTATCGAGGCTGCCGGCTTTCTCCACCGCCGCTTTCATGATGAAGAACGCGGAATAGGTCGTCTCCGCCGAGTAGTTGGGAAAGCGTTTCCAGCGCTTCCTGAAGCGTTCGATGAAAGCCTTGTTGTCGGCGGTGTCGGGCCAGTTGTGGATGTAGCGCGCAGTCGCCCAGAGCTTGCCTTTGAAGCGGTCTTTCTGGACTTCCGCGGTTATCCCTTCGAGCACGTCGACCGAGCCGCCCATCGCCTGCCACCACGCCTGGGTGTTGTCGAATACACCGGAAATTAGCGCCTGTCTCAGGAGCTGCACGGCTTCACCAGCCCACGGCGTCGCGAAGATCGCGTCGGGCTTTTGCGCCATGACCGCGGAGATGTGCGGCGAGAAGTCGAGCGTGAGGAAGGGCGCCCACGCTTCGCCGACGAATTCGACGTCGGGCCGATACTTCTTCAGCGTCTCCTTGAAGAGGTTCCACGACACGTAACCGTATTCGTAGTCCGCCCCGATGTTCGCCCAGCGCTTGATGTCCTTGCGGTCCTTGAAGATCAACGCCGCGATGATCGCGTCCTGGTAGACGGGGACGCTCACGCGAACGATTTCCTGAATGCCTTTGCCCGCAACCAGTTCTTCAGTCAGGCGGTGCGTCGCCGCATGGGTGAAGAACTGTATGCGTTTCAGCTCCGCGAGCACCGGCCCGAGCGCCATCGCGACGCCGCTCGAGTCGGTCCCGACGAGGAAGTGAGCGCCCCAGTCGGCCACCAGCAGGCGCGCATTGCGCACGCCGGTGGCGGCCTTGTTCTCGTCGTCCATGAACCTCACCTCGACCTTGCAGCCGAGGATGCCGCCGGCGGCATTGATCTCCTCCATCGCCATGATGGAGCCCATCTCGATCTGCCGCCCGTAGTCCGAGTGCGGACCCGAGGCTGCGCCCTGCGCGCCGACCTTGATGGCAGGCACGCCCACCTTGCACTGCGCCAGTGCAGGACCCGTGCAGAGGAGGAGCGATAGAACGAGAAAGGGAACGCTCGAGATTGCCCGGTTCGTGTTCATGGTGCCCCCCTCCTTTGAGTGAGCCACGAGTGGCGTCACGACTGTAGCAGGCGGAACAACGCTGTCAACCGGCGCGCTCGTCTGTTGCCCGTGACCTTTACCCCACACTGGCGCATTGCGACGAAAAGGAGCGTTCCCGACGTAAACTTCAGCATCTTCACAGCGTGTAGGGAGTCGAACGTGTCTTTCAGTCTCATCCTGTGCAATGCCCGGGTGGCGAATCGCGGCGTGGCCGGCGCGACCGTCGATATCGCAGTGTCCGACGGCCGTATCGCCGCGATCGAGCCGCAGATTCCAGGTGAGGGCGAGCGCGTCGACGCGGGCGGGCGTTTCGTGTCGCCCGGCCTGGTGGAGAGTCACTTCCACCTCGACAAGTCGCGGATACTCGATCGCGTCGCGCCGCTCGAAGACCGCCGCGCGACCGATTACATGAAGCGCGTATCGGCGGTGAAAGACAGCTTCACGGTCGAAGACATCTACGCGCGATCGCGCGAGACCCTCGAGCAGTGCATGCTCAACGGCGTGCTGCACATGCGCACCCATATCGAGGTCGATGCGCCGATCGGGCTGCGCGGCTTCGAAGCGATCGAGCGCCTCGCGAAGGATTACGCGTGGGGTTTCGACCTTCAGCTTTGCGTGTTTCTCCAGGAAGGCTGGACGAACGTGCCGGGTGCGGAAGCGACGGTGGTCAAAGCGCTCGAACGGGGCGCGACCGTGGTCGGCGGCGCGCCGCGCTACGACTCCAACGGCCCGGCGCAGATCGAGCGCATCTTCGCGGTCGCGAAAGATTTCAACGTCGATATCGACATCCACGGCGACGGCGGCTACACCCTCGACGACACGATGGCGTGGCAGATCTGCGATCTCACCGACCGCATGGGGTGGGGCGGGCGCGTCGCGATCGGGCATGGCAACAAGTATTCGTGCATGACCGACGAGCAGGTGGCGGCGCTCGGCAAACGCCTCGCCGGGGCGGGCGTCGCGGTGGCGGTGCTGCCGGCGACCGACCTCTTCACGAGCGGGCGGCATCAGGAGCACAGCGTGATGCGCGGCGTCGCGGACGCCAACGCGCTCGTCGCACAGGGCGCGAACTGCTCGATCGCGACCAACAACGTGCTCAATCCTTTCACGCCGTACGGCGACTGCTCGCTGGTGCGCATCGCGAACATGTACGCGAATGTCGTGCAGCGGGGCACCGAGACCGATCTGTCCGAATGCTTCGCGATGATCAGCGATCGGCCCGCGCGCATGCTGCGCGACGACGATTACGGTATCGCGGTCGGCAACCCCGCCGATCTCGTGGTGTGGAACGCGAAATCGGCGGCAGAGGTCATCGCGACGGTGGCGCAGCCGGTGATGGGCTTCAAGCGCGGCCGCCGCCTCTTCACGCGCGAGGCGGCGACGCTGCACCGGCCGTGAGGTCCCTTCGGGTCCGCCGGGCGGTGAACGATGCGGAAGGAAACCAAGGTTTACCTCCGCGCCGCCTTTCCTTAAGACCTTAAACCCACCCCCACCCTAACCCGCCCCCTGATGGGGAGGGGACTACAGGCGCAGCGCGCCTGCAAGACTCTTCTTACCCAAGGTGTTGGTCATCCGCAGCGCGGATAACTCTGACCCCCTCGCACGCTTCGCGTGCTCTCCCCCTTCGGGGGGAAGGTTGGGATGGGGGTGGTTTTGGCGGTGATGCCCGCTGTCGTCTACTTCACCGCCAGCCCGAGCTCGCCGATCACCTTGCCGTAGCGGGTGTAATCCTGACGCAGCCGCGCCGCGAACTGCTCGGGTGTCGTGTCGACGGTTTCCACGCCGTTGGTCGCCCAGAACGCGCGGATGTCCGGCAGCGCGAGCGCTTTGCGCACCGCGCCGTTCAGGCGCGCGACGATCTCCTTCGAGGTTCCCGCCGGCGCGAGCCAGCCGTGCCAACCCGATGCTTCAAATCCGGGAACGGTCTCGCCGATCGTCGGCACATTGGGCAGCGCCGGCACTCTGACGACACCCGTCACGCCGAGCGGCCGGAGCTTGCCGGCGTCGACGTACGGTTTGACCACGCCGATGTTGTCGAGCATCGCGTCGACGCGGCCGCCCATCAGATCGGGCAGCGCCGACGAGCCGCCGCCACGGTAAGGCACGTGCAGCATCTTGATCCCGGCCATCTGGCAGAAGGTCTCGACGTTCAGGTGGAAACCGCTGCCGACGCCGGTCGACGCGTAAGTCAGGTAGCCCGGCCGCGCTTTGGCGAGCTTGATGAACTCGGCCACGGTCCTCGCGGGCACCGCCGGATGCACGACGAGGATGTTCGAGAACTGGTTGATCTGGACGATCGGTATGAAATCGCGCAGCGTGTCGTAAGGCAGCTTCTGCAGATGCGGCGTGCTCCCGAGCGCGGAGGACGGTGCGGCGAGCAGGGTGTAGCCGTCGGGTTGTGCTTTCGCCACGAGGTCGCCGCCGATCGTGCCGGTCGCGCCCGGCCGCGGGTCGACGATGAACTGCTGGCCCAGTGCTTCAGAAACTTTCTGAGCGAGCGGCCGCGAGAATACGTCGATCGCCGAAGCGGCCGCGTACCCATGAATGATCCTGACCGGCCGCGCCGGGTAGGTCTGGGCCGAAGCCGCGGTCGCGCACACCGCGGCACACACTCCGATCGCGTACAGCAGACGAGCGCCCGACACCGCGCGCAATGCACCATCAACGTGCCACATCGACATGAGCAACGACTCCATTTGCAATGAGGGCCCGATGATGCCACGGCAGGGCTGGAGATTCCGGTATGCACGCCGGCGGGGCACAATCTTTCGCGCGCACCTGAATCGCGCCAACTCATCGTTCAGCACTCGACCCGCTTTAACCCCGTTTCCCAGCCCGCCGCGTTTAATCGAGTGATGCCGGGCTGCCGTCCCGGCCGCTCACGGAGGGCTTGTCATGACCGCACGTTTATCGATCACCCGCCGCGCGCTTGCGGCGATGCTGGTGGGGCTCGGCGCGAGCGCATGCGCCGCACATGGCGATGTCTACAGGCCACCCGTCGCGCAGGCCGGCCTGGTGCAGGTCGATGTCTACGACCGCACCAGCGGTGCCGCGCTCGACGTGCACCCCAGCGACGGCCGGCGCTATATCGTCGGCGTGCCTGGCCACGAATACGCCGTGCGCATCCGCAACACGACCGGGGCGCGCGTGCTGGTGGTGACCAGCGTCGACGGCGTGAACGTGATTTCAGGAGATACCGCGGCGCCCTCGCAATCCGGTTACGTGCTCGCGCCGTGGGCCTCGGTCGAAGTCGCCGGCTGGCGCAAGAGCCTCGAGCGCACCGCTGCGTTCTATTTCACCGAGCACGAGAGCTCCTACGCCGCGCGCACCGGCCGACCGGCCAACGTCGGCGTGATCGGCGTCGCGGTCTTTCGAGAGAAGCCGCAGCCGATCGCGCGCCGGGAGCTGGAGATGCGGCAGGCGCCAGTAGCCGCGGAAGCGCAGGCGCAGAGCGCGCCCGCGTCGCGTGGCGCGGCAAGCGCCGACGAGTCGGTGCGCAACGAGAGCGCGAGCCGCCTCGCGAAGGCCGCACCGCTCGGCACCGGGCATGGCCGAGACGAGGCGTCACGGGTGACTGTGGTCAGGTTCGAGCGTGCGAGCGAAACGCCGTCCGAAGTGGTGACGCTGCGCTACGATCGCCGCGAGAACCTCGTCGCGATGGGCGTGCTGCCGAGCGGGCCTCGTTATGGCAGCGAGCCGAACGCGTTTCCCGCCGGGCTCGCGTTTACGCCTGATCCGCCGCGGTAGGGCTACTTAAGAGCTGTTGTAGCGCAGGCGCCCTCGCCTGCAGCCGGGGTTGCGACGTTGAACGCGGCGCTGTGCAGAATGAGCGGGGCCCGTGTTGTTGCCCCTCACCCTAGCCCGGCCCCTCGCCCGCTTCGCAGGCTCTCCCCGCTATCGCGGGGCGAGGGAAACAGGCACGCGAGAAGCTCGCGCCGTTGCGTGCGCCACGAGATCGCCGCGTCGCGCTCCCGCGGCTCCTCGCGATGACACCAACACTCTCATTGCGAGGAGGCGCGGTCCTGGCGATGACACCAACACCGTCATTGCGAGGAGGCGCGGTCCTCGCGATCACACCAACACTGTCATTGCGAGGAGCGCGGTGACGAAGCAATCCCGAGACGCTCGCAGCAGCCTACGCCTCCCCCTCTCCCCGCAGCGCGAGCGCCCGCTTTTCCTCGAGCGCTTGGCGGATCTGCTCGTCTTCGAGCTCGCGTTTTTTATCCTGCTGCTTGCGCAGCTCCTCGCGCCGCTGCGCTTCGGCTTCCTCGGGCGACAATCCCTTGTCGAATGACAGCGAGAGCCCGCCGGCCGACGCCGGCTCGCCGCGCTCGCTCTTCAGCTTGATGTTGAGCCGCAGCTCGTTGGCCGAGTCGGCGTTGCGCAGCGCTTCCTCGTAGGAGATGTCGCCCGCGTTGTAAAGCTCGAACAGCGCCCAGTCGAAAGTGCGCATGCCGAGCTCGCGCGACTTTTCCATGATCGCCTTGATCTCGTGGAACTCGCCTTTGAAGATGCGCTCGGCGATCGTCGGGGTGTTGATGAGCACCTCGACCGCGGCTTTGCGTCCGTTGCCGTCGACCGTGCGCACCAGGCGCTGCGAGATGATCGCACGCAGGTTCACCGAAAGATCCATGAGGAGCTGGTTGCGGCGCTCGTCGGGGAAGAAGTTGACGATGCGGTCGAGCGTCTGGTTCGCGTTGTTCGAGTGCAGCGTGCCGAGGCACAGGTGGCCGGTCTCGGCGAAGGTGATCGCGTGCTCCATCGTCTCGGTGTCCCGAATCTCGCCGATCAGGATCACGTCGGGCGCCTGGCGCAGGGTGTTCTTGAGCGCGTGGTGCCACGAGTGGGTGTCGACGCCGACTTCGCGATGGGTGACGAGCGACTGCTGCGACTGGTGCACGTACTCGACCGGGTCTTCGACCGTGATGATGTGACCGGCCGAGGTGCGGTTGCGATGGTCGATCAGCGCGGCGAGCGAAGTCGACTTGCCCGATCCCGTGCCGCCGACCACCAGCACGAGCCCGCGCTTGGTCATGATGACGTCTTTCAGGATCGGGGGCAGGTCGAGCTTCTCGAAGTTCGGGATCTCGGAGGCGATCGTGCGGATCACCATGCCCACGTGCTGCTGCTGCACGTAGACGTTCACTCGAAAGCGCGACACCCCGGGAATCGAAATCGCGAAGTTGCACTCGAGCTCCTTCGCGAATTCCGCGCGCTGGCGCTCGTTCATCAGCGCGTGCGCGAGCTTGGCCGTCACTTCACCGCTGAGCTTCTGGCTCGACAGCGGCTGCATCGCGCCGTGGTTTTTCATGCTCGGCGGGAAATCGTGGGAGATGAAGAGATCCGAGCCGCCCGCCTGGCTCATGCCGGCGAGCAGCTTGTGCATATAGGCTCGCGCCTGGTCTTCGGTGAGATCAGCCATGCTTCCTTATCGGCAATGTTCGGCGGCTCTGGAGGGCCAGTGCGCCATAAGAATGAAGAGACTCGAGCGGGGCTTCCGATCGTATCAAGCGCCGCGCCGAGCGGAAAGCTGCCCCGTGCTAGTCTCGGGATAAGCGGCGTCGAGCAATCAACGGAAAACCGTGCCCATGAGACCAGGAAGCGCACTGCTGTTGTTCGCGTTAGCTGCACCGGCCCCCGCGTCATATGCCCAGATCGCAAAATGGCCCGAGCGCCCGGTTCGCGTGGTCGTCCCATTCGCCCCCGGCGGCGCGACCGACGTCGTCGCACGCCTCGTGGCGCCGCGATTGTCGGACGCGCTCGGCCAGTCCTTCATCGTCGACAACCGTGCAGGCGCCGGCGGCACCATCGGCACCGAGATCGTGGTGCGCGCGAATCCGGACGGTTACACGATCAACGTGGGAGCGTCGAGCTATGCGTCGAGCGCCGCGCTCTACAAGCTCGGCTACGACCCGATCGCGGGCATCTCGCCGGTCACGCTGATCACCACCGGGCCCTTCGTGGTCGCGGTGCACCCATCGGTGAAAGCGGCCGGCATCAAAGAGCTCATTGCATTGGCGCGTGCGAAGCCAGGCAGCCTCACCTTCGGCTCGTCAGGCACCGGCGGCGTGCCGCACCTCGCGACCGAGCACTTCAGGCAGATGACCGGCACCAACATGATCCACGTGCCTTACAAGGGCGACGCGCCCGCGATCACCGATCTCCTCGGCGGACAGATCCAGATCTACTTCGGCGGGCCGCTGGTCTTGTCGCCGCACATGAACGCCGGCAAGCTGCGAGGCCTCGCGGTCACCAGCGAGCAGCGCTCGAAGGTGCTGCCCGATCTCCCCGCGGTCAACGAAGTGGTTCCGGGCTATACCGCCGTGACGTGGTTCGGCATGTGGGCGCCGCCGGGAACGCCGAAGACCATCGTCGACAAGCTCAACCAGTCGGTCGCGCGCATCCTCGCGAGGGCCGACGTCCAGGAGCGCCTGCGCAACGACGGCATGGACGCCGCGCACAACACGCCCGAGGAATTCTCGCGCTACGTCGCCCGCGACATCGCGAAATGGACCAAGGTGGTGAAGGCGGGGAACATCAGGGTCGACTAGGGCGCTGATGCTTATGTACGCATCACAACCCCGTTCGTCCTGAGCAGAGCCTGTCCTGAGCTCGTCGAAGGGCGCACTGCGCCGCAGTCGAAGGGTGAACGGCCGTCAACTTCTCCTGCGAACGCCGAGCCCCTATTCCTTGCTGTCGGGAAAAAGCTCCGCCGCCGCAGTGAAGCCGATCCTGGAATGCGTCCCGTCGCAAAAAGGCTTGGTGCTCGACGCGCCGCAGCGGCACAGGAAAGCTGGGGACTTCGCCGGCAGGCGCTGGCCTTCGTAAAAAAGGTCGATCGGGCCTTCGACTTTGTAAGGGCCGTTTTTGGTGGCGGTGATCCTGACGTCAGCCATGTTCGTTCCTTTCGTTGAGTTCGCGAGGACGACGGCACGCGTGCCGGAGATCACAGGTTACCAGCCTGCCGAGCGGGCGCTTCCTGACGCGCCGCGTCGGCTCGCCGGGCGCCGGTCGCGCCGTAATACGCCAGCGCCGCAGCGAAGCCGGCGACGAAGATCGCGGTGATTCCCGGGTTGAACCAGACGACGACCGCGAGGCTCAGCACCGAAAGCGCGAGCGCGATGAACGGCAGCGCCGGATAGAACGGCGCGCGGAAAGGACGCTCGAGGTTGGGGTGGCTGCGCCGCAGGCGAAACAGGGCGAGCATGCTGCAGACGTACATGCTCAGCGCACCGAGCGCCGACAGGGTGATGAGCTCGCTCGTGCGGCCCGAGAGCAGCGCGATGATCCCCACGGCGCCGGTGGCCATCAGTGCGACGTGCGGAGTGCGGCGCACGTCGTGCACCGCCGCGAGCGTCGGCGGCAGGTACCCCGCTCGCGCGAGGCCGAAGATCTGCCGCGAGCACGACAGGATGATGCCGTGGAAAGACGCGAGCAGCCCGAACAGGCCGACCGCGACCAGCATGTGCAGCCAGCCGCTCTGGCGCCCCACGACCATGCCCATCGCTTCGGGCAGTGGAGAGTCGATGCCCGAAAGCTTGCTCCAGTCGCCTGCGCCGCCGGCAAAGATCATGACGCCGAAAGCGAGCACGACGAGCGTCAGTATTCCCGAGATGTAGCCGCGCGGAATCGTGGTGCGCGGGTCTTTCACTTCTTCCGCCGCCATCGCGACGCCTTCGATCGCGAGAAAAAACCAGATCGCGAAAGGGATGGCGGCGAGCACCCCCGCAAATCCGGACGGCATCGGGTTGGCGAGGAAGTTGTCCATCCTGAATCCGGGGGCGACCACCGCCATGAACACGAGCAGCTCGGCGACCGCGAGGATCGTGACGAAGAGCTCGAAGCGCATCGCCTGCTTCACGCCGAGGATGTTGAGCCACACGAAGACGACGAACGCGACGATGCCGACCAGGACCACCGGCACGTGCTCGAACTGGAAGTGGATGTAGCCGCCGAGCGCGGCGGCGATCGCGGGCGGGGCGAGCGCGAATTCCACCAGCGCCGCATAGCCCGCGACGAGACCTCCGACAGGACCGAAAGCGCGTCTCGCGTATTCGAAAGGACCGCCGGCGTCGGGGATTGCGGTCGTGAGCTCGGTGAAGCTGAAGATGAATGCGAGATAGAGGACCGCGACGATCAGCGTCGTATAAATAAAGCCGACGGTGCCCGCGGCGGCCCAGCCGTAGCTCCAGCCGAAATACTCGCCCGAGATGAC
>JAQGNC010000486.1 GCA_028292065.1 Betaproteobacteria bacterium | reverse complement strand
GAAGCGCTCGATACAGATCAACGGCGTGTCGGGGCTGTGCGTGACCAAGCTCGACGTGCTCGACGGCATGGAAGAGGTGATGCTCGGGATCGGCTACCGCTGCGAAGGACGGCAGAGCGACATCCTGCCGTTCGGCGCCGAGATGCTGGAAGAGTGCGAGCCGGTCTACGAGTCACTGTCCGGCTGGAGCGAAAGCACCGTCGGCGTGACGCGGTTCGAGGCGCTGCCGCAGGCGGCACAGGCTTACCTGAATCGGATGGAGCAGATCTGCCGCGTGCCGATCGACCTCATCTCGACCGGCGCGGACCGCGATCAGACGATCGTGCGCAGGCACCCGTTCGAGTAAACGCGCAGTGATGAATGCGCAATGATGAATGAAGGCCTGCTCCGGCCCATTCATCGCCGGTCGCAAAAAAAATGCGGAGCGACGAATCCGGCATGCATATTTCGCATTCCGCATTCATCACTCCGCATTCGGTGATGGTGCCGAGGAAGGGACTCGAACCCCCACGATGTTGCCATCGCTAGCACCTGAAGCTAGTGCGTCTACCAATTCCGCCACCTCGGCGCGACCGCAATTTTAACCGAACAGATGGTTGGACACAAATGAAGACTCAGCCCAAAAGAGCAGGACCGGCGCGGCGCGTGCGGCGCTCTCCGACCAAGACCGGACGCCGGTCGCGCGATCCTCACTACGAGCGCGAGCTCGAGCGCTATGACGAACCGCTGCCGAGCCGCGAGTACATCCTCGAAGTGCTGACCGAGCACGGCGTGCCGATGCCCGAGGAAGAGCTCGCCGAGCTGCTCGAGATCAACCCCGACGAGCGCACCCCTTTCCAGCGGCGTCTGGCC
Source organism: Betaproteobacteria bacterium (assembly GCA_028292065.1). Classification (GTDB taxonomy): domain Bacteria; phylum Pseudomonadota; class Gammaproteobacteria; order Burkholderiales; family SG8-41; genus JAQGMV01. Next base: position 12,679 of record JAQGNC010000486.1, on the reverse strand, counting down.
GCGATGGAGCGCGACGGCGAGCTCATGCGCAATCGGCGCGGGGACCTGTGCGTGGTCTCCAAGCTCGATCTGGTGCGCGGCACGGTGCAGGGGCACGCGGAAGGCTACGGCTTTCTCATACGCGACGAGGAAGGGCCGGACCTGTTTCTGAGCTTCAACGAGATGCAGAAAGTGCTGCACGGCGATCGCGTGATGGCGCGCGTCGGCGAGACCGATCGCCGCGGACGGCCCGAAGGCAAGATCGTCGAAGTGCTCGAGCGCGCCCAGCGCCAGATCGTGGGGCGGATCCGCAGCGAGCACGGGATGCTCCTCGTCGTCCCCGAGAACAAGCGCATCAACCGTGACTTCCTGATTCCGCCCGACCAGAGCCTGGGCGCCACAGCGGGGCAGGTGGTCAACGTCGAGATCGTGGTGCAGCCGTCGAGGCACGTGCAGCCGGTGGCGCGCGTGGTCGAAGTGCTCGGCAATTACGCCGATCCCGGCATGGAGATCGAGATCGCCCTGCGCAAGCACGAGCTGCCTTACGTGTTCTCGCGCGAAGTCGAGCGCCAGTGCGAGCTCTTTCCGTCGGGCGTGACCGCTGCGGACCGTGAAGGCCGCGTCGACCTGCGCGACCTGCCACTGGTGACGATCGACGGCGAAACCGCCAGGGACTTCGACGACGCGGTGTATTGCGAGCCGTTGCCGGCCAGGCTCTTCGGTCGCGGCAAAGGCGGTTTTCGCGTGGTCGTCGCGATCGCCGACGTCAGTCACTACGTGACGCACAACGACGCCCTCGACCACGAGGCGCGCTCGCGCGGCAACTCGGTGTACTTCCCCCGGCGCGTGATACCGATGCTGCCGGAGCGCCTGTCCAACGACCTGTGCTCGCTGGTGCCGCATGTCGAGCGTCTCGCCATGGTTTGCGACATGCAGATCGCCGCCGACGGCACGATGAAGGCCTACAAGTTCTACCCCGGCGTGATCCTCTCGCACGCGCGTCTGACCTATACGACGGTCGCGCAGATCCTCGACAACCCCGAAGGTGACGCCGCCAAACGCCAGCCCGAGCTCGTGCCCCACCTGCAGAACCTCAACCGCGTGTTCAAGCTGCTGCTCGACGCGCGGCAGGAGCGCGGCGCAATCGATTTCGAGACGATCGAGACCCAGATCATCTTCGACGACCAGGGCAAGATCGAGCGCATCGTCCCGGTGCGGCGCAACGACGCGCACCGGCTGATCGAGGAGTGCATGCTCGCGGCGAACGTCGCCACCTCGGATTTCCTGCTGAAGAAAAAGCAGCCGATGCTCTATCGCGTGCACGAAGGCCCGACCCCGGAGAAGCTCACCGCGCTGCGCGAGTTCCTCAAAGGCTTCGGGCTGACGCTCTCCGGCGGAGACACGCCAGAGGCGAAGGATTACGCGAAGCTGCTCGCACGCGTGAAAGACCGCCCTGACGCGCAGCTGCTGCAGACCGTCATGCTGCGCTCGCTCCAGCAGGCGGTGTATACGTCGAAGAACGCGGGCCATTTCGGCCTTGCCTACGAGTCGTACACGCACTTCACCTCGCCGATCCGGCGCTACCCCGATCTGCTCATCCATCGCGCGATCAAGGCGGTGTTGAAGCGCAAGCGCTACGAGCCCGGCGACTGGGAAGCGCTCGGCGGGCACTGCTCCAAGACCGAGCGCCGCGCGGATGAAGCGACTCGCGACGTCACCAACTGGCTGAAGTGCTACTACATGCAGGACAAGGTCGGCGAGACCTTCATGGGAACGATCAGCGGCGTCGCGGCTTTCGGTGCGTTCGTCGCGCTCGACGAGCTTTACGTCGAAGGCCTCCTCCACATCTCCGAGCTCGGCAAGGATTACTACCATTACGACGCGGCCAAGCACGAGCTCATGGGCGAGCGCACCCACCAGCGCTATCGCCTCGGCGACCGCGTGCGGGTGAAAGTCGTGCGCGTCGACCTCGACACGACCAAGATCGATTTCGTGCTCGCCGATGGCGAAGGCCGTGCTGACAAGCCGCCCAGCGGCAAGCCGGCCGGTACGAAGCGCCCGGGCGGCAAATCCTCGTCGAACCGGCGTCGCTGATCCGTGCCCGACACCCGGATCATCTACGGCTTTCACGCGGTCCACAGCCGCCTGCGGCAAAGCGCCGCGAGCGTGAAAGAGCTCTACGTCGACTCCGCCCGCGACGATCGGCGCACGCAGGAACTGCTGAAGACCGCCGAGACCCACGGCGCGCGGGTGATGCGAGTCGACGAGAAGCGCCTCGACGGGCTGACGCACCATGCGCGGCACCAGGGTGTGGCCGCCCGTATCGAAGTGGCGCGGCTGCCGACCCATATCGAAGACGTGCTCGACACCCTCGAAGAGCCGCCGTTGCTCCTCATCCTCGACGGCGTGACCGACCCCCACAACCTCGGCGCGTGCCTGCGGGTGGCGGACGCGATGGGGGTGCACGCGGTGCTCGCGCCCAAGGACCGCGCGGTCGGCATCAACGCGACGGTCTCGAAAGTCGCGAGCGGGGCCGCCGAAACCGTGCCGTATATCGCGGTGACCAATCTCGCGCGCTCGATGCGCGAGCTGAAGGACCGCGGTATATGGCTCGTCGGCACCGACGAGCGTGCGGAGCAGGATCTCTTTGGAATACGACTGCGAGGCCCGCTCGCGTGGGTGCTCGGCGCCGAAGGCGAAGGCATGCGCCGGCTCACCCGCGAGCACTGCGACGAGCTCGTGAGGATTCCGATGCTCGGCACGGTCGAAAGCCTGAACGTGTCGGTGTCGGCGGGCATTTGCCTGTCGGAAGCCCGGCGCCAGCGCCAGTTACCGGCGGCAGACCCGGCGAAGCCGCTCTAAGGGTTTGTTTTCTATCGGAAGCTGCGTATAATCCGCGCCTTCGAGCGTTACCGCGTCCGACTGGACGCGGTAACTTCGCAATCCTGCACCGGCGCCTGTAATTGCCGGTCCCTGCTGCCGTCACCCACGGCGGCTGGTATGTCCGGCCTACTGCCGGACTTGCCTTGCCTCACCGCTCCTCGCATGGCGGGAGGCTTACCCACAAGGAGCTTTATCGATGCGACATTACGAAATCGTTTTCATCGTTCATCCCGACCAGAGCGAACAGGTGCCCGCGATGGTCGAGCGCTATCGTCAGATGGTCACTACCCGTGAGGGCCGGATCCACAGGCTCGAAGACTGGGGCCGACGCCAGCTCGCCTACCCGATCGACAAGATCCACAAGGCGCACTACGTGCTCATGAACATCGAGTGCGACAACGAGACCCTCGACGAGCTCGAGCACGCGTTCAAGTTCAACGATGCGGTCCTGCGTCACCTCACGGTCGTCATGAGCGAAGCGGCGACCGCGCCTTCGGCGATGATGAAGGAAGAGAAGTCGCGCTCGATGCCGACCACCGAAGAGGCCGCCAAAGCGGCGACTGCAGCGGCTTCGGCTCCGGCACCGGCGGCGGCTCCCGCTCCCGCAGCTCCCCCCGCGGGCGCTTAAAGCACCGCCGATCGAAGTGGACGCAAACGCGGTCACCCTCGAGGGCACGGTCGCCCACGTCGAACCGCTGCGTCACACCCCGGCCGGTCTGCCGCTGCTGCAGTTCAGGCTGGCGCACAAGTCGGTGCAGATCGAGGCCGGCTACAAGCGCCAGGTGGAGTGTGAAGTGAACTGTGTCGCGCTCGGTGAGGCCGCGACCCAGCTCTCGCGCACCACGGCGGGCACACCGATCAGCGTGACGGGCTTCCTGAATCGCAAGAACCGAATGAGCGCGCAACTGGTGTTGCACGCAACGAAAACCGATCTACTGAAGGATACGAACCATGGCAATGATGAGCAGAGCCGCCCGGGCGAGGGCGAAGGCGAAAGCGAAGCTGAAAGGCAAGGGCAAGGATAAACGCGGCGGCGCGCTGTTCCGGCGCCGCAAGTTCTGCCGCTTCACCGCGGAGAACATCAAGCAGGTCGATTACAAGGATATCGGTATCCTTAAAGACTTCATCAACGAGAACGGCAAGATCATTCCGGCGCGCATCACCGGGACCAAGGCGCGCTACCAGCGACAGCTCTCGGTCGCGATCAAGCGCGCGCGTTTCCTCGCGCTGCTGCCGTACACCGACGTGCACTAAGGAGCGAGCGATGCAGATCATATTGCTGGAAAAAGTGACGAACCTCGGCTCGCTCGGCGACGTCGTCAAAGTGCGCGATGGTTTCGCGCGTAACTTCCTGATCCCGCAGGGCAAGGCGAAGCGCGCGACGCGCGAGAACCTCGCGCAGTTCGAGCAGCGGCGGGCCGAGCTCGAAAAAGCGCAGGCGCAGCAGCTGACCGAAGCGCAGGGCAGGGCTGAAAAGCTGGAAGGCCTCGTCGTGCAGATCTCGCAGAAGGCCGGCGTCGACGGCAAGCTGTTCGGCTCGGTCACCAACGCCGACATCGCTGATGCGCTCAAGCAGCAGGGATTCGAAGTCGTGAAGGCTGCGGTGCGCATGCCGGAAGGTCCGTTGAAGACGATCGGCGAGCATCCGCTGAAGGTCGCTCTGCACACCGACGTGGTGGTGACCGTGACGGTCACCGTCGTCGCCGAGCAGTAATCCTCGACTGCGAGGCGCGCGCCGCCGAACCGCGGCCGCGTCTCAGTAACAGGTGATGTTAAATTTGTATAACATCACCGGAAAAAGGGCTGGCGACAGCCCTTTTTTTTCGATACATTGAAACCCGTTCCGGGTTCAGTCTCGCGCGCCATTCGTCTCGCGGCGTTGCGGCGCCGCGCCATGTCTGCGGTCCGTGTCTCCAGCACCTTGCTTGCGTCTTAACTGCATATTCGCCGGCGTACTCATCGGCGTCCGCATCAACGTACTCATCGGCGTACTCATCGGGGTACTCATCGGGGTAAACTGGTCGACGTATTTCCGATGCAACCGTGCGGCGCGTCAGCGTCACTGCCGTGGGCTTCTCCGCTTTTGCACCGTCACACCATAACGATAACCGCTAGACCATGGCACAGGCTGTAACTTCGATCGTCCGCGATGCCCAGCTCGACGCGGCGCGCGTGCCCCCCCAGTCGATCGAAGCCGAGCAGTCGGTGCTCGGCGGTCTGCTGCTCGACAACGCGGCGTGGGACAAGATCGGCGACGTCGTCGGCGAAGCGGACTTCTACCGCACCGACCACCGCGTCATCTTCAGGCACATCGCCCAGCTCATCGAGCAGAACAAACCGGCCGACGCGCTCACCGTCGCGGAGAGCCTCGAGCTCTCCGCCAAGCTTGCCGAAGTCGGCGGGCAGTCGTACATCGGCTCGCTCGCGCTCAATACGCCGAGCGCCGCCAACATCCGCCGCTACGCCGAAATCGTGCGGGAGCGCTCCATCATGCGCAATCTCGCGTCGATCGGAACCGAGATCGCCGAATCGGCATACGCGCCGCTGGGCAAGGACGCGAGCCTGCTGATCGACGAGGCCGAAGCGAAGATCTTCCAGATCGCAGAAGCGCGTTCCAAAGCGCGCCAGGGCTTCATCAAGATCGACCCGATCCTGACCGAGACGGTCGAGCGCATCGACATGCTGTACAGCCGGGAAAACAAGAACGACGTGATCGGCACCGCGACCGGTTTCGTCGATCTCGACCGCATGACTTCGGGGATGCAGGCGGGCGAGCTCATCATCGTCGCGGGCCGCCCCTCGATGGGCAAGACCACGATTGTCATGAACATGGCCGAGCACGTCGCGCTCGTCGACAAGAAAGCGGTCGCGGTGTTCAGCATGGAGATGTCGGGCCCCCAGCTCGCCATGCGCATGATCGGCTCGGTCGGCCGCGTCGACCAGCACGAGCTGCGCACCGGCACGTTCAAGGAGGACGACTGGAGCAAGCTCGTCGAAGCGGTGGGCAAGCTGAACGACACTCAGATGTACATCGACGACACCGCCGGCCTGAACGTGCTCGAGTTGCGCTCGAGGGCGCGGCGCCTGCACCGCCAGTGCGGAGGCCTGAGCCTCATCGTCATCGACTATCTCCAGCTCATGTCGGGAACGAGCAACAGCAGCGGCGAGAACCGGGCGACCGAGATCGCCGAGATCTCGCGCTCGCTCAAAAGCCTCGCGAAGGAGCTGAAAGTCCCGGTAGTCGCGCTGTCGCAGCTCAACCGCAGCGTCGACGCGCGAACGGACAAGCGTCCGATGATGTCGGACCTGCGCGAGTCGGGCGCGATCGAGCAGGACGCCGACGTCATCATGTTCATCTATCGCGACGAGGTGTACAACCCGTCGCCCGAAACCAAGGGCCTCGCCGAGCTGATCATCGCCAAGCAGCGTAACGGCCCCGTGGGCAAGATCGATCTGACTTTCATCGGTAAATTTACCCGATTCGAGAACGCGGTCCAGCGCGACCGCTTCTGACCTCGGCGCGCTGTCGTCGCGCTGTTCTCATATCCGAAAGCGGCACCGATGCCGGTCGCGCCGCGCGCGTCCGGAGTATGATCCCCGTGTATAACTTCGTTCGAATCAGGTTTTCCCTGACACACACCGTTGAGCACCCCGAGTAGTTTCCGGGCGGGAACTCGTTCCTGCCCGCGCATGTCCCGGAATGAGTGACGACCGTCGGCCAGTCGAGGGTCCGGTCATCGAATATCGCGACGACGAAGCCCGCTACCGCGCGACTTTTCACCAGGCAGCGATCGGCATCGTCCACACCGCGATCGACGGCGCGATACTCGACGTAAACCCCGCGTTCTGCATCATGCTCGGGTTCGAGCGTGCCGATCTTCTGCTGATGGACTTGGCGGACGCGCTTCAGCCGTCTGCGGGCGCCGACGAGGCCGATTCCGGCACTCCTGTGCAGCGGCTCCTGTCCGGGGAGATCAGCTCGCACTCCCGCCGCGCGCCGTACCGGCAGCGCGATGGGCGCAGTGTGTGGACGCAGCATACGGCGACGGTGGCGACCGATGCGCTCGGCGATCCTTATCTCATCCATTTCGTCGAGAACGTCACGCAGCGCAGAAACGCCGAGGAAGCGCAGCGCCTGCGCGACCTGCGTTTCCGGCGCACCCTCGAGTCGGCGCTCGAATGCATCGTCACGACCGACGCCCGGGGGGCCATCATCGAATTCAATCCGATGGCCGAGCAGGTGTTCAGGTACGCGCGGGAAGAGGTGATCGGCCGCACCCTCGCGGACGTGCTCGTGCCGAGGCACCTGCGCAGGCGCCACGAGATGAGCATCAGGCGCCTGCTGACGAGCGAGCAGGAGTCGATGCTCAACCGCCGCATAGAGACGATCGCGCTGCGCGGAGACGGTACCACCGTGCCGGTCGAGCTGATGATGCAGCGGGTCACCGACACCGAACCGCCTCTGTTCACCGGTTTTCTGCGCGACATCAGCGAGCGCAAGCGCGCCGAGTCGCGCATCCTGCGGCTCAACCGCCTGTACCGCACGCTCAGCCATACCAGCGCGCTCATCGTGCGCACCTCCGACAGCCACGGCCTGTTCCAGGGGATCTGCCGCATCGCGCGCGAGCATGGCGGGTTCGTCATGCCATGGGTCGGCGTGCTCGATCCGCGGAGCGGCACCCTCGCGCTCGAGGCGCATGTCGAGGCGCAGCCCCCTGACTTTCCGCCGGTCTCGATTCGCGAAGACGTTCCCGAAGGGCGCGGGGCGAGCGGGCGCGCCATGCGCGAAGCGCGGATCGTCATCTGCAACGACATCCTCGACGATCCGCAGTCGGCGCCGTGGCGCGACCACTACCAGCGCCACGGCATACGCTCGATCGCGGCGCTCCCGCTGGTCAGCGCGGGAAGGGTCATCGCGGTGTTCAACCTCAATGCCTCGGTACGCGGCTATTTCGACGAGGACATCGGGCAGCTCCTGCGCGAGATGGTCGACGAGCTTTCGTATGCGCTCGACCGGATGAATCTCGAGGCCGAGCACGGCCGCGCGCTGTCGGCGCTGCAGGACAGCGAGGCGCGTTTCCGGCAGCTCGCTGAAAACATACCGCAGATGTTCTGGCTGGCCGACCCCACGCTCGAGCAGGCACTGTATCTCAGCCCGGCGTGCACCACCCTGACCGGACGCGACGCACACGCCGCCCAGCAGCGCTACGCCGCGTGGATCGCGGCGATACACGACGAAGACCGCGAGTGGGTGCTGAAGACGCGCCGCGATGCCGCCCCGCGCGGCACCTACGACATCGAGTACCGCATCGTTCACACCGACGGCACGCTGCGGTGGGTCAACGACCGGGCGTTTCCCATACGCGATGCGCAAGGCCGCGTGACCCGCATCGCCGGCATCGCCTCTGACATCACGCAGGCGCGCGAGGCGCAGGAGCGTCTCGCGCATCTCGCGCATTACGACCAGCTCACGAACCTGCCCAACCGCGGCGTGTTCTACGAGCGGCTCACCCATGGCCTCGTGCAGGCGGCGCGGCACCACTGGATCGTCGGGGTCGTGTTCATCGACCTGGACCGCTTCAAGACGGTCAACGACACGATGGGACACAGCACCGGCGACGGCCTGCTGCGGCAGGTCGCAGAGCGGCTCCTCGAGTGCGTGCGCGGCGAGGACACGGTGAGCCGTCTGAGCGGGGACGAATTCGCGGTGGTGCTCGCGCGCCTCGCCGACGCGGATGACGCGGGACTCGTCGCGGCGAAAATACTCCAGCGCCTGAAAAACCCTTTCCAGGTCGCCGGCATCGAGGTGGTGGTGTCCGCGAGCATCGGCATCACCCTCTATCCCGGCGACGCCTCCACCGCCGACGTGCTCATGCGCAACGCCGACGCCGCGATGTACAACGCGAAGAGCAGGGGCCGGGACAACTACCAGTTCTACACCGCCGAGATGAACGCTCGCGCGGTCGCGCGCATGCAGCTCGAATCGCGGCTGCGCGGCGCGCTGGATCGCGACGAGTTCGTGCTGTACTTCCAGCCCAAAATCCAGCTCGAGTCGGGCCGCATCTGCGGTTTCGAGGCGCTGCTACGCTGGCAGCCGCTCGGCGAAGCCCTCGTGTCGCCCGCCGACTTCATCCCGCTGCTCGAGGAGACCGGGCTCATCACGCCGGTCGGCGAGTGGGTCGTCGCCGCGGCGTGCCGGCAGATCGACGCGTGGCGCACGGCGGGTCTCGCGCCGGTGCCGGTCGCGATCAACCTGTCCGCACGCCAGCTTCGCCACGCCGGCTTCTCCGGAGTCGTAGCGACGATGCTTGCACGCTACGCGATCGAGCCCACGCTCCTGGAGGTGGAAATCACCGAAAGCTCCCTGATGGAAAACCCCGAGGAGGCGCAGATCGCGCTCGCGGAGTTGAAGGCGATCGGCGTGACGCTCGCGATCGACGATTTCGGTACGGGATACTCGAGTCTGGCGTACCTGAAGCGTTTTCCTTTCGACACCCTGAAAATCGACCGGTCTTTCGTCAGGGACATCCCGGGCGATCCCGACGACGCGATGATCGCGCGCACGATCATCGCCCTCGCGCACAGCCTGAGCCTGGAAGTGGTCGCCGAAGGGGTCGAGACCGACGAGCAGCTGGCTTTCCTGATCGCGAACCGTTGCGATCAGGCGCAGGGTTATCTGTTCGCCAGGCCGCTGCCGGGCGCGACCTCGACTTCGCTGCTGGCGAAAAACGCGCCGCTCTACGTTCGCAGCGCGCACGCGAGCGCGGGCCAGGCGCCGGCGGTGCTCGTGCTCGACGACGAGCTGAACGATCTCATCCTCGTGCAGCAGCTGCTGCAGCGCGACGGCTACCAGGTGCTGATCGCCACCACGATCAAGGACGCGCTCGACGTGCTGGTTTCGCACAACGTGGTCGTGGTGGTTTCGGACCAGCGCATGCCCGAGATGTCGGGTGTGGAGTTCCTGAGCCGGGTCAAACGCTCGCACCCGGAGGTCGTGCGCATCATGTTGAGCGGAGTCAACGACGCGGCGACCATGGCCGCGGCGATCAACCAGGGGGCAGTGCACAAGTACTATGTCAAAGGCCGCGACGACGGCCTGCTGCGCGAAGCGATCCGCAGAGTGGTTCGGCGCAGCCAACCGCCCGAAGCGGGCGTGCGCACCGGCGGCGCAGGATAAATACCCCGGCCGGTGCACCCGCCGCCGCGCAACTGCCGAAAGCCCGCCCGATTTGACATCGCCGGGATGTGTGTAATACTTCATTGCAATATTCCGGGGAGCCCGAATAAAGCATGACGAACCTCGCGGTCAATCCAAGCATACTGAAGACGGTCCCGCTTTTTGCGCTGTTCTCCGACCATCAGCTCGCCGCTCTGTTTCCGGCGATTCAGCACAGGAGCTACCCGAGGCATTCGTTCATGCTGCGCGCCGGCGAGCGCTCGGATGCGCTGTACATCATCCTCTCGGGCCGCGCCAAGATCGTCATCGACGACGGCGAAGGGCGCGAAGTCACGCTCACCACGATAGGCGCCAGCGAGTTCTTCGGCGAGATGAGCCTGATCGACGAAAAACCGCGCTCCGCGAGCGTCGAAGCGCTCGAGCCTTGCGAGGTGCTGTACATCTCGAAACCGGCGTTCATGGCGTGCCTGAAGGACAACTTCGACGCGGCGATGCTGATCCTCAAAAGCGTCGTCAGCCGCCTGCGCGAAGCCGATCGCAAGATCGCGAGCCTCGCGCTGATGGACGTGCACGGGCGCGTCGCTCGCCTCATCATGGACGTCGCGCACGAAAGCGGGGACCAGTGGATCGTCGATACCGGGTCCGAGGAGATGGCGCGCATGGTCGGCGCCTCGCGCGAGATGGTGAGCCGGGTGTTGAAGGACATGCGCGACAGCGGCCTCATTCGCCGCGACAAGCGCAAGATCATCGTTCTCGACCGCGCGTCGATGGACCAGCGCGGCGCCGTCCGCTAGCCCGCAGCGCGTCATCCGCGCCGCCGCGGCGGCTGCGCTTCCCCTTTCGCAGATCTCCACGCCGGCAGTGTGCAGGTCGACGCCGTTCGCGCGCGGCAAGCTGATCCGGCACGCGCGCTGCACCCGCGCCGCGCCATACACGCGGCCGCCGCACCGCATTCCGCCGCGGGAGCCGCAAGCAATTTTCGGTTTGCCAATTTCAAACCCGGCCCATAACATCTCCCGTCCCGGCCCGCGACAACCCCGAACGATAAAGCGCGCCCGCGTATAGCGGCGCCGCTCGCCACCCGGCGAGCGCCGCCTGGTGGGGGAGGGATGAGCAACGGCGCGGTTTTCGCGACTGGAACCTTCGTCTGGGGCCTGGCGGCGATATGCCAGCTGCACCGGCGGCCGTTTGCGCCCGATCTCCTGCTCCAGCAGTTCGCACCGCCTTACGGCCCGGCCTCTCTCGAGGAGGCCGCCACCGCATTGCACCTGAAAGCGGGCCTGCGCGCGGTCGCGATCGCGCAGCTCCACGCGATGCCGGTGCCGTTCCTCGCGATACTCGAGCCTGCTCCGGCCGAGGCCGGTCAGGAGCGCTCGATCAGCGCGTCCGCGAGCCGGCTCGCGGTCGTGCTCGAGTGTGACGCATTGAGCGTCCTTTATCTCTGCGAAACAAGCGCCACACCGACCACGCGCAGCCTTGCGGACTTCGGCTCGGAGTATTCCGGCGTGGTGCTTCTGTGCGGGGCGCAGACGCCGCCGGCGACCGAAGACGACACGGCGCAGGTCGCGCCGCCCGCCTTCGGCTTCTCGTGGTTCGTCCCCGAGCTCCTCAGGCACAAGTCGATCTGGCGCGACGTCATGCTCGCGTCGTTCGCGATACAGCTCGTGGCGCTGGCGGCGCCGCTGTGCACCCAGGTCGTCATCGACAAAGTCGTGGTCCACCAGACGCTCAACACGCTGCTGGTGATCGCGATCGCGCTGTCGATCTTCCTCGTGTTCAACGCCTTGATGAGCTGGGTGCGCCAGTACCTGGTGCTGCACACCGGCAACCGCGTCGATGCGGTTCTCGGCGCGCGCGCGTTCGCGCATCTCTTCGAGCTGCCGATGCGCTATTTCGAGCATCGCGCCACGGGTGTGCTCGTCGCACGGCTGCACGGCGTCGAAACGATCCGCGAGTTCGTCAGCGGTGCGGCGGTGTCGCTGGTGCTCGACCTGCCGTTCCTCTTCATCTTTCTCGCGATCATGTTCTACTACAGCTGGCTGCTCTCGCTGATCACGCTCGGCGTCCTCGCGGTGATCGTTGCGATGAGCGTCGCGGTCGTGCCGGGAATCCGCGCGCGGCTCAACCGGCAGTTCCTGCTCGGCGCGCGCAATACCGCGTTCCTGACCGAGTACGTCGCGGCGATGGAGACCGTGAAATCCCTGCAGATGGAGCCGCAACTGCGCAGCCGGTACTCGGCCAATCTCGCCGCGTACCTCGATGCGAGCTTCAGCAGCCGCCAGTTGAGCAATACCTACAGCGTCGCGGCGAACGGCCTCGAACAGTTGCTCACCTTCTCGATCCTGTGTGTCGGCGCGTGGCTGGTGATGCAGAACACCGGTTTCACTATCGGGATGCTCGTGGCCTACCAGATGTTCGCCGGCAGGGTCTCCCAGCCGATGCTGCGGCTGGTCGGGCTGTGGCAGGAATTCCAGCAGGCGGCGATCGCGGTCAAGCGCCTCGGCGACATCATGGACGCGCCCGCGGAGCCGTATTCGATACTTCCCGCGCGTCACACAGCCGCGGCCGCAACGATCGAGCTCGTCGATCTGAGCTTCCGCAACTCGGACCCGATTCCGTATCTCTACGAGCACCTCAACG
>JAQGNC010000476.1 GCA_028292065.1 Betaproteobacteria bacterium | reverse complement strand
CCTTCCGCATCGTTCACCGCCCGCAGGTCCCGCAGGGACCTTCAGGGGGAGGATTAGGGTGGGGTGGTTTAGCGGCAACCGTTGCCGTTTACGCCATCGCCTGCTTTACCCGGTCGGGCGTGAACGGTAAATCCCGCAGGCGTGCTCCCGTCGCATTCGCCACCGCGTTCGCTATCGCGGCAACGGTAGGGCCCTGCGATCCTTCTCCGGTGCCGAGCGAGCGCTCGTCGGGGCGGTTGAGCAGGACCACTTCGACCGCGGGCACTTCCTGGAACGTGAGGATGGGGTAGTCGGCCCACGAGCGCGTCGTGACCTGCTGCCGGTCGAAACGCACCGCTTCCTTCAGCGTCCAGCTCGTCGACTGGATGATGCCGCCTTCGATCTGGTTGGTGACGCCGTCCGGATTGATGATGCGCCCCGCGTCGACCGCGGCGACCACCCGCTCCACCCGGATCTTCCCCGTGCGCCGTTCGATCGTGACATCGGCGACGACAGCGACATACGCGGCGAGGTTCTTGTACTTGGCGAAAGCGATGCCGCGGCCTTTCGAGCTCTCGCCCTTACGCTGCAGCTCGCGGGCGCGTGCGCCGGCGTTGCGATCCGGCTGCCATCCCGCCTTGCTCGCAGCCGCTTCGATCACCGCGCGGGCGCGTTCGTCTTTCATGTGCTTCAGGCGGAACTCGACGGGATCGGCGCCCGCCTGCGCCGCGAGCTCGTCCATGAAAGACTCGAGCGCATACACGTTCGCGTACGCGCCCAGCGTGCGCAGCGCCGAAGTGCGTATCGGCATGTCCGGCAGGTAGTGCAGCACGATCTTCTGGCTCGGAAAATCGTAGAGCGGGACCGCGTTACGGTCCGCAGCGCCGGAAGGCTGCGGTGAATTGACCGGCGTCACCGCCTTCACCGGTTCGGCGATATACCAGCCGCCGAGCAGGTTGCTCCCGCTCTCCGAGCCCGGACGCGTGCTGTGCGGGTGGCTCCACACGTCGTGCTGCCAGTACACGATGCTGCCGGACTCGTCGACGCGCGCCTTCATCTTCATCACCATCGGCGAGCCGTAAGGCTCCCACGCGAACTCGTCTTCTCGCGACCACTGCAGCTTGACCGGTTTTCCGCCGGTGGCTCGCGACAGCAGTGCCGCATCGCACGCGACGTCATCGGCGCCGTTGTGCCCGTAGCAGCCCGCGCCTTCGACGTGGATCGCGGTGATCGCGCTCTCGGGCATGCGCACTACGCGCGCGAGATCCTGGCGCATCGGGAACACGCCCTGACTGTGTGTCCAGACCGTGAGCTTGCCGTCGCTCATCTGCGCCACTGCGCACGACGGCGCCATCGACGCGTGCGCCTGGAAAGGCCGCGTGTAAGTCGCCTCTACCGTGGTGACCTGGCCGCCTGCGGCAGACGTTGACGCTTTCTCGTTCACGACGGTATCGACCGAGCGCACTTTCTGCAGATGCTCGAAGAGCGCCGCGCCCGAAGGCGGCAGCGCCGGGCCCGCGCGCCACTGCGCGGACTCGCGCAGGCTGCGCGCGGCGGCGATCGCCTGCTCTTCGCGCGTCGCGGCGACGGCCAGGAAGTTGCCGTCGCACACCACCGCGACCACACCCGGCATCGCACGCACCGCGGCCTCGGCGCACGACACGAGCTGCGCGCCGTGGGAAGGCGGCCGCACCACGCGTCCGAAGACCATGTTCGGCAGGCGCATGTCCTGCACGTAGCTGGCCTTGCCGGTCATCTTCCCGGGGATGTCGCGGCGGGGGACGCTCAAGCCCACCACTTTCAGCTGCGAGGAAGGTTTCGGCTGCACCTTGCCCGTCGCTTCGCGCTTGAAGTTCGCGTCGCGCGCGATCTCCCAGTAGGTGAGCTTCGCGGTCTCGGAGCTCACGACACCGTCTGCGACGCGCAGGCTCTCAGGCGCGCTGCCGAGCTTTTTCGCAGCCGCGCCTAGCAGCAGCGAACGTGCTTCGGCGCACGCGAATCGCAGCGCGGTTCCGCTGTTCTCGACCGACAGACTACCCGCGGTCATGCCTTCGTCGGGCGAGCGCGAAGTGTCCGCCGACACCATCTCGATCCGCTCGTACGCGACGTCGAGCTCGTCGGACGCGATCTGCGCGAGCGCGGTCAGGATGCCCTGCCCCAGCTCGATCTTGCCGGTATACACCGTGACCGTGCCGTTCTCGTTGATCCGCAGCCACCCGTCGAGCATGCGGTTGTTGTCGAGTCCTCCGGGAAGGCGCGCTCGCGCGGCGGGCTGCTGCGCGAGCGTCGCGGGCACCGACCACGAAAACGCCAGCGTGATCGCACCGGCCCCTTTCAGGAACGCGCGACGTTTCGCGTTCGAAACCGCGCCGTTCGAAGACGCGCGTCCTTTCACGTTCGAAGGATGGCTCATCACGCCACCTCTTTGGAGGCGCGCAGCACCGCGCGCACGATCCGGTTGTGCGTGCCGCAGCGGCAGAGGTTCGCGCCCAGCGCCTTGCGGACCTGCGCTTCGGTCGGCTGCGGCGTGCGATCGAGGAGCGCTTTCGCCGTCATGATCATGCCGTTGCCGCAGTAGCCGCATTGCGCCGCCTGCTCCGCGATGAACGCGCGCTGCAGCGGGTGCAGCTTGCCGTGGCTGGCGATGCCTTCGAGCGTGGTGACTTTCCTGCCCACCGCGGCGTTCGTCGGAAACACGCACGAGCGGGTCGCCTTGCCGTCGACCATGACGGTGCACGCACCGCACTGCGACAGGCCGCAGCCGAAACGCGGCGCGTTGAGCGCCAGATCGTTACGCAACACGTAAAGCAGCGGCGTTCCCGGCTCCACGCTGACCGTGCGTGCGACGCCATTGACGTCGAGTTTCATCTCCTGCGGCATATCCCCCTCCCTCGTAGGTGCAGCCTTGATTGTTATTTTTTAGCGTGTGATCAGCATGACCGATCGATCCGCTCCCGCATGCGCTTCATCCCTCATCCCTGCGCCCTCATCCCTACAACAACCTACCCCGGCGGCCACGTGAAACCCCGACCGCCGAGGATGTGCATGTGCAGATGGAAAACGCTTTGCCCGGCTTGCGCGCCGTTGTTGACCACGAGCCTGAAAGCGTCGCCGGCGCCGAGCTGCCGCGCGATCGTTCCCGCGGCGACCATCATGTGGCCGAGCAGCGCCTGGTCTGCGGACGTCGCATCGACGAGCCGCGGGATCTCTTTTTTCGGGATGAGCAGGACGTGCGTGGGCGCCTGGGGATTGATGTCCCGAAACGCGAGGCACTGGTCGTCTTCGTAGACGATGTCCGCGGGGATTTCACGCGAGATCACTTTTCCGAACAGGGTCGCCATCATCGATCCTCGAGCAGAAGCAGAAAATGGAAGGGCACGGGATACGGCCGCGGCCGTGATCGCTACGCCGCTCGCTCCGGGTCACCGGGCGGTCGGGACGTCATTGGTGCCCCGCAATAAAAAACTTTACTGTACCCCTTGACCTGTGGGATTCAGCCCTTATAATACGAATTGTGCATTGCAACAAAACAGTCTAAACCCATCCCCCAAGGAGACACCATGTACCAGACCCCCGAACATCTGATCGCGCTGAACAAAGCCAATTTCGAAGCGGCCCTGCGTTTCGCCGGTGTCGCCCTGGAAGGCGCCGAGCGCCTGATCGACCTGCAGCTGAGGACCGTCAAGAGCGCCCTGAACGACGGCCTCGAGAGCGCCAAACTGCTTTCCGGCGTGCGTGATTTCGAGCAACTCGCCGCCCTCAAGGATACGCTGGTCCAGCCTTCGGTCGAGAAAGCCAACGCCTACGCCAAGCAGGTCTACGACGTCGCCACCGCGACCCAGTCGGACCTCGGCAGGCTGGTCGAAGAGCAAGTCACCGAATTCAACAAACAGGTCATCTCGGCGCTCGACCAGATCGTCAAGACCGCGCCGGCCGGCTCCGAAGTCGGTATCGCCGCGATGAAGCAGACCCTCGCAGCGGTGAATTCCGGTTTCGACAACATGACCAAAGTCGCCAAGCAGATGGGCGAAGCGACCCAGAACAACATCGAAGTCGTCGCGAACCAGACGATCGAAGCCGCGAAGAAAGCCAAAAAAGCCGCCTAACACGGCACTCGCAGCATCTGAAAAACCTCGGGTTCGCCCGGGGTTTTTTTACGTACGCTCAACGCGGCCGCTCGTTAACCTGCAGCCGGAGCGTCACTCCACTCGAAGCCGAGGGTGTCCACGCCGGCCTGCAGCACGCGGATCGCCGCGGGCACCTCTGCCGCGTCGCCGCGCACCCCGAGCTCGATGTGGCGCTGGGGCTCCATCCGCGGCAGGCTGAACACTTTGAGCCGCGGGTAACTCGCGAGACACTGGTTCATGAGATCGATGAGCTGGCTCTCGCCCGCTCCGCGCACGATGATCGAGCGCTCAGCGATGCTGCCTCGCGCGAAGCACTCGCGGTAGCGCGTGTCGAGCACCCATTCGATCATCGGCCACGCCATCTGCGGAAACCCGGGGACGAAGTGGTGATCCCCGAGGCTGAAACCGGGAATGCGGTTGTAGGGGTTCGGAATGATCTTCGAGCCGACCGGAAACTCGCCCATCATGAGGCGCTGGGGCGTGATCTCGGCGCCGAAGCGCGCGCGAATCTCGGTTTCGGCGTCGGGGTGGAGCTCGAGCGCCACACCGGCCGCGCGTGCGGCGCATTCGCGCGTGCGATCGTCGGGCGTCGCGCCGATGCCGCCGAAGCTGAACACCACGTCACCGCTTGCGAAGGTGCGTGTCAGCGTCGAGGTGATGAGCTCGGGATCGTCGCCGAGATACTGCGACCACGCGAGCTGCAACCCGCGGCTCCCGAGCAGTTCGATCAGCTTCGGCATGTGCTTGTCCTGTCGCTTCCCCGACAGGATCTCGTCACCGATGATGATGGCGGCGAAGTTCATTGAAAATGCGTGAGGGGGTGAGGCGTGAGGGGTGAGGGGGAAGCAGCGCAGCTCTAGTGCGGGAGCGCGCGCCTCACTCCTCACCCCTCACGCACGTTTTCAACTGTGTATATACGACTCCAGCTGCCTGATCGTCTGTTCCTGCTCGGCGATCACTTCCTTGACGAGGTCGCCGATCGACACGACGCCGACGAGCGTCTCGCCTTCGCACACCGGCAGGTGGCGGACACGGCGCTGGGTCATGAGGCTCATGCATTCCTCGACCGTGCGCTCGGGGTCGACCCTGACGACGTCGGCAGTCATGATGTCGCGCACCGCGATGTCCTGCGAAGACTTGCCGTGCAGGATCACTTTGCGCGCGTAGTCGCGCTCGGAGAGGATGCCGGCGAGCCTGGAGCCGTCCATCACGAGAAGCGCACCGACGTCCTTCTGCGCCATGAGCTGCAGTGCTTCGAAGACCTTGGCATCCGGTCGGATCGAATGGACGTGTCCCCCTTTTGCGCTGAGGAGCTGCTTGAGGTTTTTCATTGTGGACCTCCAGGTGAACCGGCGCCGATGTTCAGTGTCGAGTGTTCGACGCGGCTTTTGACCCAGTGTAGCAAAGTACGCTCCGAGCCATCGCGGCGCTCACGACTCGCCTGCGCCGTCGTGGCCCGGCCGCAAAGCGCGCACAGGACGCAGTTGCTGAACGCGCGCGACGCGCGGCAGCGGCTCCTGTGCCCGTTGCAGGAGCATGCCCGCGAGCGACTCGGCAGGCGCGGGCGAGCAGAAGTAATTGCCCTGCATCGCGTCGCACCCGTGCTCGCGCAGGAACTCCCATTGCTCGCGGGTCTCCACGCCTTCGGCGGTGACCGTGCGTTTCAGGCTGTGCGCCATGGCGATGACCGCGCGCGTGAGCTCGACCGCGTCGGGCACGAGCGGAAGCTGGCTCACGAGTGAGCGATCGATTTTCACCGCGTCGACAGGGAAGCGCTTCAGGCACCCGAGCGACGAGTGCCCGGTGCCGAAATCGTCGACGACGATCCGCAGGCCGAGATCCTTCAGCTGCGCGAGCAGCTTGCCCGTGCGCTCGACGTTGCGCATGAGCATGCTTTCGGTGACTTCGATGTCGAGGTAGGCGGGATCGACGTTCGCCGCGTGGGCCGATTCGCGCAGGCGCTGGATGAAATCGTCCTGCCCGAACTGGCGCATCGACACGTTCACCGCGACACGCATCGATCCTGAGCCGGCGAGCTGCCACTCGTGCAACTGGGCGCACGCGGCGCGCAGCACCCACTCCCCCATCGCCGAAAACAGCCCCGCGTCCTCCGCGATCGGCACGAATTCGGGCGCGTTGATCACCCCCTGCGAAGGATGCATCCAGCGCACCAGGCCTTCGACCGCGAGCACGCGCTTGTCATGGACGCTGACGATCGGCTGGTAGAACAGCGCGAGCTCGTCGCGCTCGAGCGCGCGGCGCAGCGCGTTCTCCAGGCTCACGCGCTCGACGAGGTGCGTGTTCATCTCTGCCGAATGGAACTGGTAGTTGTCCTTGCCCTGCTCCTTCGCGCGATACATCGCGATGTCGGCGTTCTTCAGGAGATCGGGCGCATCCTCGCCGTCCTGCGGGTAAGCCGCGATGCCGATGCTCGCGGTCACATGATGCTCGCCGTCGCGCAGCAGGAAAGGCTCGGCGACGGTCTCGAGCACTTTGCGGGCGACTTCCAGCAGCTGCGTGTCTTCGTCGTAGCCTTCGATCAACACTACGAACTCGTCGCCTCCCATGCGCCCGAGCGTGTCGCCTTCGCGCATGCACACGCGCAGCCGATTGGCGAGGTCCGCCAGGAGCACGTCTCCCGCGTCGTGCCCGACCGTGTCGTTGATGAGCTTGAACCCGTCGAGGTCGATGAACAGGACCGCCAGCCGCCGCCCGTGGCGATGCGCCTGCGCCAGCGCCTGCTGCAGCCTTTCGCTGAACATCGAGCGGTTGAACAGGCCGGTGAGCGCGTCGTGGCTTGCGACGAACTGCAGATTGCGCTCGGCTTGCTTGCGCGCGATGAACTGGCCGATGTGCGAGCTCACGGTGCCGGCGACCCGCAGCACCGTCTCGTCGGGCTCGCGCCGGTGCTGCCCGAAAAATTCCATGACGCCGTACAGGTCGCCGCCGACGCGCAGCGGAAATGCGAACGCCGATTTGAGTCCCGCGTTCACCGCGGCGTCGCGGCGGGCGAAGGTTTCATCGGCCGCGATATCGGTGATCCACACCGGCGCGCCGGTGTCCCAGACGCGCCGGCTCAAGCCGCGGCCCTTCATCGGCCGGCCAAGCCTCGCCTTCGAGTGCTCCTGGAACGCCACGAGCTCGGACGTCGGCGCATTCCACGTCTCGGCGCATCTGAGGAGCAGGTTCTGCCGGTCGAGCAGCCACCGTGCCGCGTAGACGAACCCGAGCGATTCGCACATCGTCTGCAGCACTCGCGGGATCGCCTCTTCGGCGCTCTGCGCTTCGGCGAGCAGCATGGTGACGCTGCTGATGACGCTCTGCTGCTGCGCGACCCTCTTGCGCTCGGTGATGTCGGCGATGATCGTGAGATAGCCGGTGGGACGCCCGCCGACGTCATGGATGCGCGCGCCCGATACGCTGACGTCGATCAGCCTGCCGTCTTTGGTGACGCGCGTGCCTTCGATTCCCGCGACGCTTTCGCCGTCGAGTATCTTGCGCCTGAAAGCCTCGTCTTCGGTGTCCGTGCCCGGTGGGTGGTAAGGCGCCGGCTTGCCGCGCACTTCTTCCTGCGACCACCCGAAAATGAGCTCGGCGGCGGGGTTCCAGCTTTCCACCCGTCCTTCGACGTCGCGCACGATGATCGCGAGCGGCGAGGCTTCAATCAGCGCGCCGAGCTTCTGCGAAGCCTGCCGCAGCTGCTCGGCGGTGACGCGCTGGGCGTACACCTGGTCGTTGAGCCGCAGGTTCGCGACCCGCGACTCGGCGTGGCTTTGAGAAAGCTGCGCGACGAGCTCGCTGTTCTCGAATTTCCTGCCGATCGCCTCGCGGATCACCTCCGAGACGAGCGGACCCGTGCCGAGCATCACGACCATCAGCACGAGCAGCATCACCCCCATGTAGAAATGCACGATCGTGCCCTGCATGAAGACCGCCGGAATGATCGGCAGGACCGCAGGCAGGAGAAACGCGAGGAAGGCGTTGTGCACCGGCGCGAGGACGAGCACGGCCGAGATCACCATGCCGCCGACGATGAACATCACGAGGAATTCCTGCGGCATCGCCCCCGACGGGTAGAACGCGGAGCCGAGCAAACCCCACGCGGCGCCGCCCGCGGTCGCGCCGGCGATGAAATACGCGCACCACTTGCGCGCTTCGCTGTCGGGCGGCTTGCGCTTCAGGAAAGTGCGGTAGAGCGCGAACCGCGCGATAGCGACACCCGCGAGGAGCATCGCCCACAGCAGGAGCCCCGGGGTCGGAACGACGTTCCACAGCGCCCCCACGACCACGAGGCCGGAGAGCGCTGAGGCCGCGTAGGTGGTGCGGGAGAGGCGGTAAAGCTGCCTGACCTGCTCGGCGTAAAGCGCGCCGGCGCGGCCCGAGCCGCGCTCACCCGAAGTGCTCGCGGAAGTTTCAGAAGTCGGTGTAAGTCCCTCACCCATCTGTATTTTTTTCGTCAGTCAAAGCAGTAGAGGGGGCAGTGCATTGTGACACGTCGGGTACGCCGTGGATAGCTGCGCGGGCTCACTCGCGTGTGCCGGCGCCCGCGCCGATCGCTTCGGCTTTGCGGAGCAGATTCTGGGCCATCCGGATGTTGGCGAGATCGACCAGACGACCGTCGATCTGCACCGCGCCTTTGCCCTGGCGCGCCGCTTCCGCCATCGCGTCGACGATCCGGCGGGCGCGCTCGACCTCCTCCGCGTCGGGGCTGAACACTTCGTTCAAAGGACCGATCTGGGTCGGGTGGATCGCCCACTTGCCGTCGAAACCCAGCGCCGCGGCGCGCTGCGCGGCCGCGAGAAATCCCTGCGTGTCCTTGAAATCCCCGTACACCCCGTCGATCGGCCGCAAACCGTAAGCGCGGCACGCGACGAGCACCCGAGCCTGCGCCGCGTGCCACGGATCGGTCTGGGTGTACACCCGCGCGCCCGTCGCGTCCTTGTCGCCGAGCACCCCGTAGTGCGGGTGCAGCCCGCCGATGCCGGTGGTGCGCGCGCGAGTCGACGCCGCGAAATCGCCCGCGCCGAAGCACATCGCTTCCAGCCGCGGGCTCGCCTGCGCGATGGCCTCGACGTTCGAAAGGCCCAGCGCGGTCTCGATCAGGATCTCGAAACCGACCCTCTTCTCGCGCTGCAGCGCCTGTTCGATCTGGGTGACGAGCATATCGAGCGCATACACATCGGCAGGCACCCCCACTTTGGGTATGGACAGCAGGTCGAGCCGCGGACAGGCCTCGACCACGTCGATGAGGTCGCGATACATGTACGGCGTGTCGAGCCCGTTGATGCGCACCCCCAGGGTCTTGCCGCCCCAGTCGACGTCGTTCAGCGCGGCGATGACGTTCCTGCGCGCGGCTGCCTTGTCGTCCGGCGCCACGGCGTCTTCGAGGTCGAGAAACACCGCATCGGCCGCGGAGCGCGCGGCTTTTTCGAAAAGCGCGATCGACGCGCCGGGCACGATCAGCTCGGAGCGCGTGAGGCGCGGGGATACGGGGTCGTGCTGGGTGAAGCTCATCGAGGTTCCTCTGGTGGGGCAATGATATTCAAGCGGCGTCGTTGCGACGCGCGTCATCCGGCATCGACATCGCTTCGATGATTTTGATGAGCGCGGAGAGGTCGCTCGTGCCGTCGCCGCGGCCGATCATCGCGTTGATGTGCTGCATCACGACCGCGCCGGCGGGGACCGCCTGGCCGAGGCCGTGCGCGAGCTCGAGCACGATGTCGAGATCCTTGTGATAGAGGCGGGTCTCGATGCCTGCCGCGAAATCGCGCGACACCATGCGGGCGCCGAAAAGGTCGAGCACGCGGCTCGCGGCCACGCCGGCCATCAGGACTTCGCGCACTTTCGCGGGGTCGATCCCGCTCGCGCGCGCAAGGGCGAGCGCTTCCGCCGCGCCCTGCGCGCACACGAGCAGCGCGAGCTGGTTGCACGCCTTGGTGGTCTGGCCTGCGCCGGACTCGCCCATGTGGACGATCGTTTTGCCGAGGCACTCGAGTAGCGGTTTCACGCGCTCGAACACCGCCGCTTTGCCGCCCGCCATGATGGAGAGCGTCGCCTGCTGCGCGCCCGCCGGACCGCCGGAGACGGGTGCGTCGAGCATGTCGATGCCGCGCTCGGCGAGACTCGCCGCGACACGCCTCGCCACCGCGGGCGCGATCGTCTCCATGTCGACGAGCACGCACCCCGCCCGCGCCCCTTTGATGATGCCGTCTTCGCCGAGTGCCACGTTCTCGACGTCGCTCGAGCTGGTGACCATCGTGAAGATCACCTCCGCGTTCTCGGCGACCTCCCGCGGCGAGCCGCAGAGTCGCGCCCCTGCCGAGACCAGCGGTTCAGCCGACGCGGCACGCCGGGCGTATACCGCCATCTCGTGCCCGTGCTTCATCAGGTTGAGCGCCATCGGCCGCCCCATGACGCCGAGCCCTATGAATCCAAGTCTCATGTTTTTTCCCTCATCCCTCATCCCTCATCCCTCGGGCATTACCTCACCAGCCCGAAGCTCATCATCAGCGGCAGGGTGAGCCAGAACAGTATCGTGCTCCAGCCGATCAGCAGCGCGGCGGCGGCCGAGTCGAGCCTGAAGCGGTCGGC
>JAQGNC010000449.1 GCA_028292065.1 Betaproteobacteria bacterium | reverse complement strand
AAGGAAAGGAGGTCTCGGAGGGAAACCTTGGTTTCCCTCTGAGTCGTTCACCGGTGAGTATGCCGGGCCTTCGGTCCGACATACTCACCAGCGGTGGCGGTAGTAGCCGCGGTGCGGCCGGCCGTAGTACACCGGCGGCGCGTAGACGCCGACGGCCACAGCCGGACCCGGTGCGCCGTAGTAGCCGGCATCGCCGTAGTACGGCCCAGGCACGGGCACGGCTATGCACCCGCCCAGGCCTGCGGCGGCGAGCGCCGCGGTGATGATTTTTTTCATGGTCTCCTCGGAAGTGGGTTCGTATAGTTTCTGACCCGCCACCGGGCCCTGGCGTGCCGGAAAAAGATGTAAGAACTTGTAAGCCTCGGGTTATCCTCGTTCCCCATCGCTTACCCGGATGAGCACCATGAACAAAGAGCTGAAGGCGGTGATCGGCCACGTGCTGCAGAGCAATCTCGCAGTGCTCGGCGCGTTCATCGCGATCTCGCCGTCGCTGCCGGAGGAGCAGCAACAGAAGCTGCTGGAGTCCCTCGACACGATGAAGACGGCGAGTCAGGCGCTGCTCGAGATGCTCAACGCAGACAAAGCCTGATTCTGCTGCGCCGCCGTTGCAGCGATGCTTACTTGCGCGCCGCTTTCACCGGTGCTTTAGGCGGTTGGTTTTTTGTCGCGGATTCGGAAGAGGCGGGCGCGGAAGCCATGGCGGCATTCAGGGCGGTGGCAAGCGCCGCGTCGCCGCTGATGAAGGCGGACCATTCGAGCTCGTAGCCTTTGCGCCTGCCTTTGGGCACGAGCTTGAGTCCGGCAGGGTCGAGCGTTACGGTGTAGGCGGCGCCGTCGATGACAATTTCGCGCTTCAACGCGCCTTCGAGTTTGGTCGTCATGTGGTACGCCCGTTGTTCAGTCGTCGCCCCGCGGGTGCAACGCGTGTGCCGATAAGCCGCTGCTTTGCGAGCTCTGTGACGAAAGTCCGTCGCGGCGACAGCGCACTTTGGCTAAGATGGCATGACTAACAAGGGCAACCCCGTCCGAAAGGGAGGGGGCGCAAAGTCACCGGTCTAAGGAACCCAGGCGGTTCTACGACAGCGGGGCTGCCAGGCCTCCCGGCGCAAACCGCGCTCGGCGCCTGAACAGCTCCCTGGTCGACAATGACAAGACGCGCAGCCCACGCCGCCCACGCCTCTTCCGCGTGCCGCCGACTTCCTATAGGATGCCGGCGTCTCCCCTATTCCGACGCCGTTTTCGGGCAGCCTGCCCCGTTCGCAGCGCAGTGTCGGACTCGTGATGTGTCGAAATTGGTTTCGGAGCATGCCACGGCTTATCCGCGCCCGGAGCGCGGTGTAGTCGTCGGTTCGCCTGGATGTCACGGTGAGACCCGATACTCCAGACCCGTGTCCCCTCCCGAACCGCTCACCGAACGATCCGCACGCTGACCTCCCAAGGGACGACTTTGCCTACAAAAACCAGCCCCATCTCAGACGCGTCGTCGCTTTACGCGCAGGCGCAGGCGTCCGTGCGCACCTACGTCGGCGGCGCTGCGATCGACGCAGCGGCCGCCGCTGCGTTCGGCGGCGACATCTCTGGTGCGGCGGTGGCCGCAGCTGTTAACGCTTTCGACCGCTCCGGCTGGGCGCGTCTCGAGCTGCTCGACGAAGAGCTGCTGCATGGCGCACGCGGCGCCTACGATCGCCAGAGCGACACCATATATCTGTCACGACAGTTCCTGGCGGCATCGCCCGGTGATGTTTCGGCGGTCCTGATCGAGGAGATCGGCCACGCCATCGACTCGAGCGTGAACGCGACCGACGCCGCCGGCGACGAAGGCGAGATCTTCGCGCAGTTCGTGACTGGCAATACGCCTGACGCGACCGCGCTCGCGGCGCTGCACGCCGAGAACGATCACAGCGCGATTGTCGTCGACGGCCATGCAGCCGCAGTCGAGCTCGCGGGCCCGGTCGTCGGCACGATCACGCTCGACGGCGCGCTCACCGACTGGAGCGCAGCCGACCAGATCGACAAGCCCGACAGTACGAGCACCACCGGTTACAACATTTACGGCAAGGTGACCGGAGGCTCGTTCGTTTTCGCGCTGCAAGCGCCGGTCGCGATCGGCGCGAATACCACGGCGTGGTTCAACACCGACCAGAACGTCGCGACCGGCTTCAAGATATTCGGAGAAGCCGGGGGCGCCGAGTTCAACATCAACTTCGATGCGACGGGGACGCCGCATCTCTACACCGGCAACGCGGGCGCGACCCCCGTCGCCGGCGTCACGGTCTCGTTCGGCTACTCGGCCGACAAGCACGTCGTCGAGTTCGCGGTACCGACTACCGCCCTCGGCTCGCCGCGAATCGCAGGCACCCTGTGGGACGTCAACGACGGCGCTACGCTGCCGGGCAACTACTGGGGCCCGCAGTACGACGTCATCGACCCCGCCGGCCTGCCGGTGCGCACCGATTTCACCAGAAAGATCGGCATCGTCTTCTCCGACACCTCCGCCGCCAAGTACTTCGACACGACAGCGTATTCGCAGCTCTTCATGGCCGCGCAGAACCAGGCGGCGATGGCGGGCGTGCACTACGACATCCTCACCGAGACCGATCTCACCAATCTTTCCAAGCTCGTCAATTACGACGCCCTGCTCTTTCCGAACTTCACCAACGTGCAGTCGGGGCAGTTGAGCGCGATCGAAACCAACCTCAAGCTCGCGGTCGAGCACTACAAGATCGGTCTCATCGCTTCCGGCGATTTCATGACCAACAACCAGACCGGCGCGGCGCTCCCGGTCGACCCGTACGAGCGCATGAAAGCGCTGTTCGACCTGCAGCCGGTGAACGGCGGCTTCCCGGCGGACGTGACGGTGCGAGCGAGCGACGTCAGCCACGCCGTGATGCAGGACTACACCGCCAACGAGGTGATCCACACCTACACCGCCGCCGGCTGGCTCGCGTATCAGCCGGTCGACCCCGCCGGCACCGCGGTGCTCGCGACGCAGACGGTTGGCGGACAGACTTACGATGCCGTCATCGCGACGACGCCGGGCGGGCGCAACGTTCACTTCTCCACCGACGAAGTGATGGCCGACAACAACCTGTTGTGGCAGGCGATCGACTACGCCGTCAACGGGAACGGCATCACCGCCGGCCTGCAGCTCTCTCGCAACGCCAGCATCGTCGCGGCGCGCAACGACATGGACCAGGCGATGGAGCGGCTCGACGTCGATCCGCAGAGCGGCGCGCCCGGCATCTACGACAAGCTGATGCCGATCCTCCAGCAGTGGAAATCGCAGTACAACTTCGTCGGCTCGTACTACATAGACATCGGCGCGAACCCGCCCGACCAGCAGACGATCTGGGCCCAGTCGGGTGTGTATTACAAGCAGCTCCTCGACATGGGGAACGAGCTCGGCTCGCATTCGGTCACCCATCCGGAAAACACGAACACCCTCACGCCGGCCCAGTTTCAGTCCGAGTTCCAGGGCTCGAAGCAGACCATCGAGCAGCAGATGTCGCAGTTCCTCGGCCACCCCTTCACCGTCACCGGCGCCGCGGTGCCCGGTGCGTCCGAGACGCTCGCCACCGCCCTGTCGATCATCCAGTACTACGACTATCTCTCCGGCGGCTTCTCCGGCGTCGGTGCGGGCTTTCCAGGTGCCATCGGATATCTGAACCCGGCGATGGCGGCGCAGGACAAGGTCTATCTCGCGCCGAACGTCCAGTTCGACTTCACGCTCGTCGAGTTCAAGGGCATGACGCCCGCGCAGGCGTCAGTCGAGTGGCAGCGCGAATGGAACGAGCTCACCGCGCATTCGGACGTGCCCGTTCTCGTCTGGCCGTGGCACGACTATGCCGGCGCCGCGTGGGCGACCAATCCGCCGGCGACCTCGCCGTATACGACGGCGATGTTCACCCAGTTCATCTCGCAGGCGTACGCCGCGGGCGCCGAGTTCGTGACGCTCGCCGACCTCGCCGACCGCGTTTCGTCGTTCAACGATAGCTCGGTCACTACCACCATCAGCGGCAACACCGTTACCGCGTCGGTCGTCTCCCCCGACGCAGGCCGCTTCGCGCTCGACCTCGACAACCTCGTCGGCACGCAGAAGATCGCGAGCGTCAACGGCTGGTACGCGTACGACAACGACAGCGTTTTTCTCGATCGGGATGGCGGCAACTTCACGATCAATCTCGGCGCCACCGTCGCCGACGTGACGCACATCACCAGCCTGCCGATGCGTGCTGAGCTCGTGTCCCTGACCGGCAACGGCACCGATCTCACCTTCTCGGTGATCGGCGAAGGCACGGTCGTCATCGACCTCGCGAATCCCGCGGCGCGAAAGCTCGTCGTCACCGGCGCATCCGTGGTGAGCGTCGCCGGCGAAATCCTGACGCTCGACGTCGGAACGATCGGGCAGCACAACGTCACCGTGACGCTCGCACCGGCCGCAGACCGCAATACCTCGATCGACTTCAACGGCGACGGCAAGAGCGATCTCCTGTGGCGAAACAGCGACGGGCGCACGGATCTGTGGCAGATGAACGGCGGCCAGATCGGCGCATCCGCCTCCTTTGGTGCGGTTTCCCCGACGTGGACAATCGTCGATGCGCACGGCGACTACAACGGCGACGGCAGGAGCGACATCCTGTGGCGCAACACCGACGGCCGCATCGACCTGTGGCAAATGAACGGCACCCAGCGCACCGCGACCTTCTCGCTGCCGAGCGTGCCGACCGACTGGAGGATCGCCGACGCGCACTCGGACTACAACGGGGACGGCAGGAGCGACATTCTCTGGCGTAACGCCGACGGCCGCACCGACATCTGGATAATGAACGGTGGTCAGATCACCGGCGCGTCGCTTGGCGTGATCGCCAGCACCTTCAGCGTCGTCAGTGCGAACGGCGACTACAACGGCGACGGCAGGAGCGACATCCTCTGGCGCAATATCGATGGAAATATCCTCGTCTCGGAGATGAACGGCGGGCAAGTCGCGGCGAGCCATGCATTCGCCGGGGTACCGATGGACTGGAGCATCGTCGATGCCGAGGGCGATTACAACGGCGACGGCAAGAGCGACATCCTCTGGCGCAATAGCGACGGGCGGGTCCAGGCGTGGCACATGAACGGCGGTCAGGTCACCGCCGGCGTAACCACTTCAGTGCCGGCGAGCTGGCGCATCGTCGATGCGCACGGCGACTACAACGGTGACGGCAAGAGCGACATCCTCTGGCGCAACGACGACGGTCGTGTCGAGCTGTGGCAGATGAACGGCGCACAGGTTACCTCGGCATCGCTGCGTGCGGTTGCGCAGAACTGGACTTTCGTCGACGGGCACAGCGATTACAACGGCGACGGCAAGAGCGATATCCTATGGCGCGACGGCAATGGGGCGCTGACGCTGTGGCAGATGGATGGCATGCAGATAGCGGACACCCGCACACTCGGGGTGGTACCTTTCGACTGGTCAGTCGCGGATGGCGCCGCGCTCGGCGGCACGATCAACGGCAGCGCTGGCGCCGACAATCTGACGGGCACCGTCGGGCGCGACACCCTGTACGGCAAGGGCGGCAACGACACCCTGACCGGCGGAGCCGGCGCCGACCGCTTCGCTTTCGACACCGCCCCGAATTCCAGCACCAATCACGACACCATCACCGACTTCACGCCGGGAACCGACAAGCTGGTGTTGAGCGACCTCGTCTACACCAGCCCTGCCAAAGGTCCCCTGGCCCTCGCCAATTTCGTCGCCGAGCCGAACGCAGTCGCGCACGACGCGAACGACTACATTCTGTACGCGACGAACACCGGGAATGTTTCCTACGACGCCGACGGCAGCGGACCGGGCGCAGCGGTGCTGATCGCAACGCTGGCGAACCATCCGCTGATCACGGCGCAGGACGTATACATCGGGCTCGTGTGACGTTCGCGGGTCCGTACGGCACCTTGACGTAGGCGAAGGTCGCGACTTCGGCGAATCGAGGAACTCAATGAGTTCCTCCTGAAGGCCTACGACATCGGGCACCCGATGGAGCTGCGATGCTTGATCCGGACCGCGGCCGTCAGCGGCTCACACGATCGCTGTGCCGAGCGGATCGATGCGCGGATCTGCGATGTCGGATGCTGTATGACGGCCGTCCGCTGCCACCGCAAGGCCGTGGGACATCGCTCCGCGATGGGATCGCGACTTGCGGTCTAGCGCGGCCTGAAGATGGCGTCCCCACGGGGATTCGAACCCCGGTTACCGCCGTGAAAGGGCGATGTCCTAGGCCTCTAGACGATGGGGACTAAAGGACTTTCTTGGTGCTAAAAAATCGGGGTCAGACCCCGAAGAAAACGGGGTCTGACCCCATTTTTGGTGGAGGTAAGCGGGATCGAACCGCTGACCTCTTGCATGCCATGCAAGCGCTCTCCCAGCTGAGCTATACCCCCACGAAAGAGCGCGAATTATACCGAGCGGTCGCGGGGCTGTAAATAAAAACGCCTAGAAATCCTGTGCCTGAAGGGCCTTGTCGATGCGCGCGAGGACTTCGTCGCGGCCGATCAGCTCGAGGGTCGCGTCGATCGGCGGGGTGTGGGTGGTGCCGGCGACCATCACGCGCAGCGGCATGGCGATCTTCGGGAGCTTCAGCTTGTGCTCGGCCAGGAAGGCCTTGATCGTCTCGCTGATTTTCGCGCGATCCCAGTCGGTCGCGGCGAGACGCTCCCGCAACTCGGCGAGCGCGGGTCGCACGTCGGCGGTGAGGTGCTGTTGCACGAGCTCGTCGGGGGCATCGACCCGGCGGTAGAAATACACCGCCGCGTCGGCGAGCGCCTTGATCGTGGTCGCGCGATCCTTGAGGAGTGCGACGACGTTCACGAGCGGCGGGCCGTCGGCCGTGTCGATGCCGTCGGCGAGCAGGAATCGCACAGTCAGGGTGGCGAGCCGCGCGTCGTCCGCTTCCTTGATGTACTGCTGGTTGAGCCAGGTCAGCTTCTCGGGATTGAAGCGCGCGGGGGATTTGCTGATGTGCTCGAGGTCGAACCACTCGACGAGCTGGTCGCGCGAGAACTTCTCTTCGTCGCCATGTGACCAGCCGAGACGCGCGAGGTAGTTCATCAGCGCTTCGGGGAGGTAGCCTTCCTCTTCGTATTGCATGACGCTGACCGCGCCGTGGCGCTTCGAGAGACGCTCGCCGTCAGGGCCGAGGATCATCGGCACGTGGGCGAATTGCGGAAGCTTCGCGCCGAGCGCCTTGTAGATGTTGATCTGGCGCGGGGTGTTGTTCACGTGGTCGTCGCCGCGGATGACGTGGGTGATGTCCATGTCGATGTCGTCGACGACCACGCCGAAGTTGTAGGTCGGGATGCCGTCGGAGCGCATCAGCACGAGGTCGTCGAGCTCGGCGTTGGCGACGGTGATCGGGCCTTTGACGAGGTCGTTGAAAGTGACTTCGCCGTCGTCCGGATTGAGCAGGCGGATGACGGGCTTCGCGCCGGGTGGAGGCGTCAGGCTGAGACGTTTCGCATTCTCAGGCCGCCAGCGCCCGTCGTAGCGCGGCTTTTCGCCTCGCTCGCGCTGCGCTTCGCGCAAGGCGTCGAGCTCTTCCCGGCTCGAGTAGTCGTAATACGCATGACCTTGCTGCACGAGCTGGTCGCTCACTGCGCGATACCGCTCGAGCCGTTGCATCTGGTAGTACGGCCCCTCGTACTCGTTCATGCCGAGCCACTGCATGCTGTCGAGGATCGCCTGCGTCGACGCGTCGGTCGAGCGCTCGCGGTCGGTGTCCTCGATGCGCAGCACGAAGGTGCCGCCGTGTTTCCTGGCGTAGGCCCAGCAGAAGAGCGCGGTGCGGGCGCCGCCGATGTGGAGGTAGCCGGTGGGGCTGGGAGCGAAGCGGGTGCGGACCATGGGGAGTGAGGCTGGGGGAAAGGGGGGATTTTACGTCAACCGCTCCCCTCACCCTAACCCTCTCCCCGCACGCGGGGCGAGGGGACTTGCAGCGCTAACGCCGTGCGCTGTCGCTTACGCGGAAGTCGGCGGACGCTGCCTGAATTCTTCGACCGTCTCGTCGACGCGCTGAAATGTCGCGCCCTGCTCCTTCATGCGCTCGATGAGGCGCTCGAGCATCATGATGCGGTGGCCGCGGCCGATGATGAAAGGGTGGCAGGTGTAGGTGAGGACGCCCCACTCGACCGCTTCGCGCATGTAGAGGAAATCGTTGAACCAGTTGTCTTCGACTTCGCGCGCGTTCTTCAGGCCTTGGCGAACACTTTGCTCGGTGCGGACGAACTCGAAGTGGGGTGAGTCGTCGGTCGACCAGTGGATCGGCATTTCGACCAGCGCGCTTCGGTTGCCGAACTGCGCGGCGCGTTCGAGCTCGATGACATCGCCCTGTCTCGCGTAGTACGGGGTGTAGTCGTCGCCCATCATGCTGCTGTCGTACACGAAACCGTGCTTCAGCATGAGCTCGACCGAATGCGGGCTGAGATCCCACGAAGGCGAGCGGTAGCCTCGCGCGTAACTCCCCGAGATTTTCCTGATCGCTTCGTTGCCGCGTACCAGTTCCTCTTCTTCCTGCTCGCGGGTGAGGCTCGCGGGCGGACGATGGGTCCAGCCGTGGTGCGCGATCTCGTGGCCGGCATCGACGACCGCTTTCACGGCGTCGGGGTAGGTCTCGATCGTGTGTCCCGGGACGTACCACGACGTCGCGATGCCGTGTTTTTTCAGCAGCGCGAGCAGTCGCGGTGCGCCGACCCGAGGGCCGAACTCGCCGCGCGAGATCCACCCCGGCGTCGTCTGTGCGCGCGAGATGAAACCCGAGATCGCGTCGAAATCGAACGTGAGGCAGACGATGTGCTTGTTCATTTGTGGTTCGTGAGGCGTGAGGCGTAAAGGCGTGAGGCGTGAGGAGTGAGGAGTGAGGCCGCCTGTCATTATAGTGCGGCGCCTCGTGCCGGACGCGCAGCTTGTCGGTCCCGCCTCGCCCCTCGCGCCTCGCGCCTCACGCCTCACGCCTCGCCCCTCGCGCCTCGCGCCTCGCGCCTCGCGCCTCGCGCCTCACGCCTCACGCCTCGCGCCTCACGCCTCGCCCCTCGCGCCTCGCGCCTCACGCCTCACCCCTCACTCCTCACGCCTCACGCCTCACGTTTCACCTCGTGCGTTTGGTATCATTGCGCCCTCCCCCTCAGCACACTCGCATACACCGCCATGCTCGAACATCTCGCCCAGAACTGGAACGTACGTAAACCGGTCGCGCAAAGCCGCGGCGGCATTGTCGCGACGCAGAACCGCGTCGCAGGCGAAGCCGGTGCGCGTATCCTCGCCGCCGGCGGCAACGCGGTCGACGCTGCGGTTGCGACTGGCCTGTCGCTCGCCGCGGTCGAGCCGTGGAACAGCGGTCTGGGCGGCGTCGGTTTCATGATGGTTTATCTGGCGAAGGAAGACCGCGTCGAAGTGGTCGACTTCGGTCCGATCTCTCCACTGGGCCTGAACCCTACCGACTATCCGCTCACTGGCGGATACACGAGCGATCTCTTCACGTGGCCGACGGTGCAGGACGACCGCAACGTGCACGGCCCGATGTCGATCGCGGTCCCCGGACACGTCGACGGCCTTTCGCTCGCGCTCGAAAAGTTCGGCACGAAGAGCTTCAGGGAAGTGATCGCGCCCGCGATCGAGCTCGCGGACAGAGGCATCGCGGTCGACTGGTATCTCACGCTGAAGGCGGCGACGATGGCGAAGGAGCTCGCCCGCTACCCGACGACCAGAGACATCTGGCTCCCCGGCGGCTTTCCGCCGGTGACCGCCGCCGGCGCGCCGCTCGGGCGCCTGGTGCTCAAAGGGCTCGCCGCGACGATGCGCAGGCTCGCCGACGCCGGTCCGCGCGACTTCTACGAAGGGCAAGTGGCCGCGAGCATCGCGCGCGACGTGAAAGCGATGGGAGGCAATCTCGCGCTCGAGGATCTGCGCAGCTACCGCGCACGCATCGTCAAGCCGCTGGAGATGGAATATCGCGGCGCGCAGCTCGCGCTCGCGCCGGGGCTCACCGCGGGGCCGACGATGCAGCGCGCGCTCGCGAAGCTCGGTGAGGTGAAGCTGCACGCCGGCGGCCCTCGCGCCGACGCTTTCCTCGCTTACGCACGCATCCTTCGCGAAGGCTACGCCGAGCGCCTCGCGACGATGGGAGAGACGAGCGACCACCGCGATCCGTCGACGACGACGCACCTGAACGTCGTCGATCGCGACGGCAACATGGTCGCGCTGACGCAGACGCTGCTGTCGGTGTTCGGCTCGAAAGTCGTGCTGCCCGAGACCGGCATCCTCATGAACAACGGCATCATGTGGTTCGACCCGCGTGCAGGCACGCCCAACTCGCTCGCGCCAGGCAAACGGCCGCTCACCAACATGAACCCGATGATCGCGCGGAAGAACGGCAAGGGGTGGTTCGCGATCGGCGCCTCGGGCGGCCGTAAGATCATGCCGGCGGTATACCAGATCACGTCGTTTCTCATCGATCACGGCATGAGCCTCGAGGATGCCTTCCACCAGCCTCGTATCGACGCGAGCGGCGGTGAGACGGT
>JAQGNC010000411.1 GCA_028292065.1 Betaproteobacteria bacterium | reverse complement strand
GACCTCGGGCGGTGAACGATGCGGAAGGAAACCAAGGTTTCCCTCCGCGCCTCCTTTCCTTCAACCCACCCCCATCCCGACCTTCCCCCTGAGGGGGAAGGAGAGTTTTGCAGGCGCGCTGCGCCTGTAGTCCCCTCCCGTTCAGGGGGAGGGTTAGGGTGGGGGTGGGTTTGTTTACGCATGGGCTTTAACGCCTGACCCACGTGAGACAGCCGGATCGCGCCCGCGTTTGGCGCTGCTTTGTAACGAGCGGTTACGGGCGCTATTCCGTGGTGGCCGGGGCCGGCGCCAGCACTTCGCGGTTGCCGTTGGTCTGCATCGCCGAGACCATGCCCGAGCGCTCCATCTGCTCGATCAGGCGCGCGGCGCGGTTGTAGCCGATGCGCAGGTGCCGCTGCACCAGCGAGATCGACGCGCGGCGGGTCTTGAGCACGATCGCGCACGCCTGGTCGTAGAGCGGGTCGGACTCGCCGTCCCCGCCGCCCGCACCGCCGCCTTCGAGCAGCCCTTCGCCTTCCTCTTCAGCCGGACCTTCGAGCACGCGCTCGTCGTATTGCGGCTTGGCGAGGGTCTTGAGGTAATCGACGACCTTGTGAACCTCGTGATCGGCGACATACGCGCCGTGGACCCGCTGCGTGAGGCCGACGCCGGGTGGCAGGAACAGCATGTCGCCCTGCCCGAGCAGCGCCTCGGCACCCATCTGGTCGAGGATCGTGCGCGAATCGACTTTGGCCGACACCTGGAACGCGAGCCGGGTCGGGATGTTCGCCTTGATAAGGCCGGTGATGACGTCGACCGACGGGCGCTGGGTCGCGAGGATCAGGTGGATCCCTGCCGCGCGCGCTTTCTGCGCGAGCCTCGCGATCAGCTCTTCGACTTTCTTGCCGACCACCATCATCAGGTCGGCGAGCTCGTCGATGACCACGACGATGAGCGCCATCTCCTGCAGGGGATCGATGGCTTCGGGTGTGGAGGTCAGCGGGTTCGGGATCGGGGTCTTGGCCTTCTCCGCGTCGCGGATTTTCTGGTTGAAGCCGGCGAGGTTGCGCACCCCGACTTTCGACATGATCTTGTAGCGCCGTTCCATCTCGGCCACGCACCAGTTGAGCGCGTTCGCGGCGTGGCGCATGTCGGTGACCACCGGTGCGAGCAGATGCGGAATGCCTTCGTACACCGAAAGCTCGAGCATCTTCGGGTCGATCAGGATCATCCGCACCTGGTTCGGCGACGCCTTGTACACGAGCGACAGGATCATCGCGTTGATGCCGACCGACTTGCCCGAACC
This sequence comes from Betaproteobacteria bacterium, assembly GCA_028292065.1. Taxonomy (GTDB): domain Bacteria; phylum Pseudomonadota; class Gammaproteobacteria; order Burkholderiales; family SG8-41; genus JAQGMV01. The sequence goes on along the minus strand of JAQGNC010000411.1, from coordinate 12,823 downwards.
GGTCGTGCCCGCGACCAGCAGGTGCGGCATGCGCGCGAGATCGGCGACGACCGGGATGCCGGCGATGTCCTTGCCGAGCGCCATCGTCAGCGGCGAGGCCATGTCCGCGTACACCTGCGAACTCAGGATCTCGGAGAGTCTCACTGTCTGGCGCGTCGGATTGGGGATCTCGAGACCCATGTAGCTCTTGCCCGGGATCGTCTCGACGACCCGTATGCTGATCACCGACAACGCGCGTGCAAGGTCGCGCACGAGGTTGATGATCTGATTGCCTTTGACGCCGACCGCCGGCTCGATCTCGTAGCGCGTGATAACCGGGCCCGGATAGGCCGCCACGACTTTCACCTCGACCCCGAAATCGAGCAGCTTTTTCTCAATCAGCCGCGAAGTGAATTCGAGCGTGTCCGGCGACATGACTTCGATGTTCTTGTCGGGCGCGTCGAGCAGGCCCAGCGGCGGCAGCAGCGAGTCCGGCAGGTTCTCGAAGAGCGGCACCTGCTTCTCACGCTCGGCGCGCGGCGATTTCTGGATTTCGACCGGCGGCGGCGCGATCCTCACCGGCTCGTGAATGACCAGCTTCTTCTTGCTGACTTCGACGACCGCGTCGCGCTTGACGACCGCCTTCTCGCCGACGCGGCGGTCCTGGCGCTCCTGCCACTTGGCCATGACGAGGCTTAAAGCGCGCTCGGCCCAGTCGCCGAGGCGCTCGAGCGCCGTCAGCCACGAAATCCGGGTGAAAAGACTGAGTCCCGCCGCGAAGACGAGCAGCAGGATCACGGTGCCGCCGATGTAGCCGAGCGCGTGCGCTATGCCCTGGCCGAGGATCGCGCCGACGAAGCCGCCTGAGCCCTGCGGCAGGAGCGCGCCGTGGCTGCGCAACCCGATCGCTTCGATGCCGCTGCTTGCGAAGAGCACGATCCCGAAACCGATCAGCGCGAAGACATACGAGCGCCGGTCGGTTTCGGATACCGCCTCGATCCGGTGGAATGCCCATGCCACGAGCACGCCGCACAGCGCAATGGCCCAGTACGCCGATCGTCCGAACAGCGACAGGAGAATGTCGGAGAGATACGCGCCGAAAGCGCCGCCCCAGTTGTGGATCTGCGCTTCGCGGATGCTGCGGGACCAGCCCGGGTCTTCGGGGTGGAAAGTGGCGAGGATCAGCAGGAGATAGACGGCGACCGCGACGAGCGCCAGCCACCACGATTCGCGCAGCAGGGCAGCGATTTTCGGCGGCAACGGGTTTCCCGCTACCTTTTTGGCCCCTGCTTTTTCAGTCCACAACAATCGCGGCTGCCCTCGTCAAGTGGTGATGCGGCGCGCTGTCAGCCGCGGCGCACCGACGATCGCCGTCCCATCGACTGGCGATCGAGTACGAAAATCTTGCGCTTCTCCGCGCGGATCACGCCTTTGTCGTGAAGGTCCTTCACGACCCGGCTCACCATCTCGCGGGAAGCCCCTATCATCCGGGCGATCTCCTGCTTCGGCGGCGCTTTTTCGATGATCCACTGCCCGTCCACCGGCTGCGCCAGATCGATCAGGAGGCGTGCGACCCGCCCGTAGACGTCGATCAGTGCGAGGCTTTCGATCTTGCGGTCGGCTTCGCGCAGGCGCTTGACGAGGTTACGGATGATGATCAGCGCGGCGTCGAAATTGTCCTTCAGGCACGCGAGGAAAGCGCTGCGCGTGATCCGCAGCATCTCGCAAGCCTCCATCGTCTCGACACTCGCGGAGCGCGGCAGGTCGTCGAGGAGGCCCATTTCGCCGAAGAATTCGTTCGGCCCAATGACCGACAGGATGACTTCGTTGCCGTCGTCGTCGGGGATGAGCACCTTGGCTTTGCCGGCGAGGATGATGTAGAGCGCGTCGGTTTCCTCGCCCGCCCGGATCACGTACGAGCCGCGCGGGAAGCGCCGGTGCTGCACGGCCGGGAGCAAAGTCGCGAGCTGATGGTCCGAGAACGAGGAAAATAGCGGAACATTCTTCAGAATGTTCGGATTCAGCGCGAACTGGGCCATCGAACGCCTCTTGTATTGATTGTCTCGTCCCGGTTAAGGGGGCGGTTTGCGTCCGCCCAGCCTCCAGCAGCCGCTATATTGCCAGAATGGGGATGAACCGTCACGCGGTAAGCGCTGAAATCTCAAGCTTTTCGTCCGCTCGACACCGGGGCTAAGCTGCTGATAGATTCGCACTTCCGCACTCGCTTCCCCACCCTTAACCACCGCTTCACAGGTCCCCCATGTCCCAAGCCACCAAGCATTGCCGCGTTCTCATCCTCGGTTCCGGCCCGGCCGGCTATACCGCCGCCGTCTACGCCGCCCGCGCCAACCTGAACCCCGTCCTCATCACCGGCCTCGCCCAGGGCGGGCAACTCATGACCACGACCGACGTCGACAACTGGCCCGCCGACGCCATGGGCGTGCAGGGTCCGGAACTCATGGAGCGCTTCATGAAGCACGCCGAGCGCTTCAAGACCGAAATGATCTTCGATCACATCCATACCGCGAAGCTGACCGAGACCCCGATCACCCTCGTCGGCGACCAGGGCACCTACACCTGCGACTCGCTGATCATTGCGACGGGCGCGTCCGCGATGTATCTGGGGCTGCCTTCCGAGCAGGAGTTCATGGGCAAAGGCGTCTCCGGCTGCGCGACGTGCGACGGCTTCTTCTATAAAGGGCAGGAGGTCGCGGTGGTCGGCGGCGGCAATACCGCCGTCGAGGAAGCGCTGTATCTCACCAACATCGCCAGCCACGTCAACGTGGTGCACCGGCGCGACCGGTTCCGCGCCGAGCCCATCCTCGTCGACAAGCTGAACGACAAGGTCGCCGAAGGTAAAGCGTCGATCCACTGGGACCACGTGCTCGACGAAGTGCTCGGCGACAAGACCGGCGTCACCGGCATGCGGCTGAAAAACGTCAAGACCGAAGCGACGACCGAGAAGACCCTGCAAGGCGTTTTCATCGCGGTCGGGCACCGGCCGAACACCGAACTCTTCGCGGGCCAGGTCGCCATGAACAACGGCTACATCATCACGAAGAGCGGCATCGAAGGCATGGCGACGGCGACGAGCGTGCCGGGCGTCTTCGCCGCCGGCGACGTCCAGGACCACATCTACCGCCAGGCGGTGACGAGCGCCGGCACCGGCTGCATGGCGGCGCTCGATGCGCAGCGGTATCTCGAAGCGAAAGGGGTTTAATGCGCGGCAGGCGAGACGCCTGCGCTACCGTTTGCGTAGCGCAGGCGTGTCGTGAGCGCAGCGCCGTCGAAGGGCGCCCTCGCCTGCAGCCGCTTCGCATGAAAAAGCGCGCCGCCAAGGCTTACCGCGCACCCGCTGAAGACCCGCTCTTCCGCGCGTCGGTCGCTGACGTGAAGCCCCTGCCGGCGCGCAATGCCGCCGCGTTGGAGAAGCCGAAGCCCAAGCCCCGACCGCGCGATCGCGAGATGGACGAAGCGGTTGCCGACACGCTGAGCGACTCGAATCCATTCACGCGCGAAGCCGGAGAGCCGCTCAGCTTCACCCGTCCCGGTTTGCAGCGCCAGGCGGTCCGCCGCCTGCGCCGCGGCGGCTCGGGGGTCGAAGACGAGCTCGACCTGCACGGCCTCACCGTCGCGCAGGCGCGGCCGCTGCTCGTCGGATTTCTCGAGCGCTGCGGTCGCAGCGGCGCCCGCCACGTGCGGATCATCCACGGCAAAGGCCTGCGCTCGGAAAGCGGCGAAGGCGTGCTGAAAGGGATGGTCGCGAGCTGGCTCACGCAACTCGCCGACGTCCTCGCGTTTCACGAAGCGCGCGCCGCGGACGGCGGCAGCGGCGCGGTGATCGTGCTCTTGCGAGGGATGAGGGATGAGGGATGAGGGATGAGGGATGAGGGATGCGGCGAGTAGCGTGCACCCTCCCGCGTCATCGCGAGGCGCCCCGAAAGGGCGGCCGTGGCGACCTCGTGGCGCACGAAAAGCAAGCGAGCGACTCGGGATTGCTTCGTCGCTACCGCTCCTCGCAATGACAGTCGTGTGCGCGCCGCGGCTTGTCGTTAGATCACAGACCGGTGGACGAGCAAGCGATCTCTAGATCGCTTGCTCGTCAGTCTCACCCGTTCTAATGCGGATGACCTGGTCGACACTGCTGACGAAAATCTTGCCGTCGCCGATCTTGCCGGTGCGCGCGGCTTTCACGATCGCGTCGATCGCATTGTCCACGAGCCCATCCGGGACGACGACGTCGACCTTCACCTTGGGCAGGAAGTCCACGACGTATTCGGCGCCGCGATAAAGCTCGGTGTGGCCTTTCTGCCGCCCGAAACCTTTGACTTCGGTCACGGTCAGACCGCTGACGCCGATTTCCGACAGCGCCTCACGCACTTCGTCGAGCTTGAACGGCTTGAATATCGCCTCTATTTTTTTCATGAGTGCTTCCCCGCGTGGTGTGCCGAAATACAGTCGGTCTAGGATAGCATGAGAGCCCCGCGGCGGCTCCCCACGGCCCGCCGCCCTCCACGTCCAGGAGCTTTCGAAATAGCCCGCTCGCATCAACCTCCGCGTGCGTCCGCCGACGCCGCCGTCACCGTCCAGGTCGTGTCCTCCATCGCCTCTATCGCGCCCGCGGCGTGGAACGCCCTCGCCGGCACGCAGCCTTTCGTGCGCTACGAATTCCTGAACGCGCTGCACGAGACCGGATGCGCTTCGCCCGCCACAGGCTGGGCGCCGCAGTACCTGCTGCTCATGCAGGACGGGAAGCTCGAAGGCGCGATGCCGCTCTATCTCAAGGGCCACTCCTACGGCGAGTATGTCTTCGACTGGAGTTGGGCGGATGCGTACCGGCGCCACGGCATCGAGTATTACCCCAAGCTGCTGTGCGCGATCCCGTTCACGCCGGTCGGCGGTCCGCGTCTGCTCGCTCGCACCGCGGAGCAGCGCGCCCATCTCGCCGCCGCCGCGCTCGCGCTCGCAGTCGAGCTCGAAGTGTCTTCGGTGCACTGCCTTTTTCCTCCCGAAGAAGAGGCTCGCCACTTCGAACACGTCGGAATGATGATGCGCCACGGCGTGCAGTTCCACTGGACGAACGCAGGCTACACGAGCTTCGACGATTTCCTCGCGAGCATGAATCACGACAAGCGCAAGAAGATCAAGCAGGAGCGCCGCAAGATGCGCGAAACCGGGATCACTTTCGAGTGGCGTGACGGCCGCGAGATCACCGAATCGGACTGGGCGTTTTTCTACCGCTGCTACGCGCGCACCTATCGCGAGCACCACTCGACGCCTTACCTCACGCTCCCTTTCTTTCGCCGCATCGGCGAGGCGATGCCCGAAAACCTCGTGATGATCGTCGCATCGCGCGACGGAAAACCGATCGCGGCATCGTTCAACATGCGCGACGAGACCTCGCTTTACGGCCGTTCCTGGGGCGCGATCGAGCACCACCCGGTGCTGCATTTCGAGACGTGCTATTACCAGGTGATCGAATACTGCATCGCGCGAGGCGTGGCGACGTTAGAAGGCGGCGCGCAAGGCGAGCACACCAAGCTCGCGCGCGGCCTGCTGCCGGTGCAGACGCGCTCAGCGCACTGGATCGCGCGGCGCGATTTCGCCTCGGCGATCGAGAATTTCCTGGAGCGCGAGACCGAAGGGATTGCGCACCATCTCGACGAACTGAATGAAAGAGCGCCGTTCAAGGCGCTTCCCGCGGAAGGCGCTTGAACCCGCTGCGCTCTAATCGCGGGGTGAACACCCTGAAGCAGTTCAACCCACCCCCATCCCAACCTTCCCCCTGTGGGGCCCCACCGGGGCCCCCCGTGGCGGTAAACGAACAGCGGGAAACCAAGGTTTCCCTCCGTAACCTCCCTACCTTCAAACCCACCCCCATCCCGACCTTCCCCCTGAGGGGGAAGGAGAGTTATGCCCAGCGGGCATGACGAAACATTCCCTCCCCCTCAGGGGGAGGGTTAGGGTGGGGGTGGGTTTAAGTTTGCGGTGCTCTGTAGCACTGGGCTCACCGCCGAAAGCGCGACACGAACTTCCATATCTCCGCGTTTGCATCGATCACCGCCGTCCCGGTGCCGAGCAACTGCGGGTTGTAATCGCGCACGCCGCCGGGCCAGACGTGCCCTGCGCCGGAGAGTTGCCACAGCACGACTTCGCTGCCCTGCCGGCATGGGCCATACACACGCCTGATCGCGCTGTGGCCTTCGTCGGGCGTGCCCGCTGCGCCTGCGACCGTATCGACCGCCGCAGGCCGCAAAGGGCAGCCGTCGAAGTCGAGCCACTTCCTCAGCATGTCTTCGACCGACACGTTCAGCGTGCGCGTGTCGAGTATCGTCGCGGGCGGTCCGAAACCGCCGTCGTAGCGCGCGATATGGTCCTGCATGCTGTGGATGTGCATGACGGGCACCGGACGTTTCGGGGCGAAGCTCTGCAGCGACATCGTACCGGCAACGCCCGCCACCGCCGCTATGCGGTCCGCCGCTTCGGCGGCGAGGCGATACGCCATCATCGCGCCGTTGGAGAGCCCCGTCGCATAAATACGTGACACGTCCACCGACGCACGCACCGCGATGTCGTCGAGCACCGCGAGCGCGAAACCGACGTCGTCGACATTGAGCGCCACCGCGGGCCCGCAGCAGTTCCCCGAATTCCACGTGAGGAAGCGCCCCTGGAAACCGCTGCTGCCGTTCGGATACACGACGATGTAACCGTCGCGGTCCGCCGCACGGTCCATGCGCGTATACGCCTTCACCACCTCGGCGTTCGAGCCCGCCCCATGGAAGTTGATCATCAGCGGCAACGCACCGCGCTTCGCCTGCGGCGGCACGTGCACCAGATAGCTGCGCCGCATGTTCTGGTGATTCAAAGCGAATTCGTAGTCGCCGGGCGCGAGCGCGGCGAAGGCGGGTGACGCGGCGAGCGCCGCGATGATGAAAAGCCCACGCAACAGCTTGATGACAGTCAGATACAAATTAATCACCTCGGAAAAACCACCCCCACCCTAACCCTCCCCCTGAAGGGGAGGGAATGTTTTTGCTATGCCCAGCGGGCATAACTCTCCTTCCCCTTCAGGGGGAAGGTCGGGATGGGGGTGGTTTTTTCACCCTTCATGCACTCAATTGAGCTGCACCCTCTCACCCCAAGGCACCATTCCCCTCCCCTTCACGAGCCACACGACTGGAAAATCGGGTGCAGCGTCCGGGAAGTCACCTTCGGCGTCCGTGAAGTAGACGAGCAAGTCGGGCCGGTAGCGCGCGTGCGCTATCCACTCGAACACCGGGATGAAGCTCGTGCCGCCGCCGCCGTGCAGCTCGTCGGGGAGCAAGACCGGTTCCCACGCGCTGAAACGCCACGGACTGCGCGCATCGAGGCTTTCGTCGCATGCGAGCAGCGTCACGCGTGCGCGAACCTGGGACTTCAGCGCATCGACTTCCGCGACGAACGCGTCGAGCTCTGCCGCCGCGATCGAGCCGCTCGTATCGAGCGCGATGCACACGTCGACTTCAGCGCTCGCCACGCGCGGCAGCAGCGCGTCGCCTTCGCGCCTCGACGGCCGCTGATAGCTGTAATCGTCGCGCGCCGCGCTCATCATGTAGCGCGCGAGCAGCACGCGCCACGGCAGCTCGGGCTGCACCAGCCGGTCGACGAGCCGCTGCCACGTCGACGCGAGACGCCCCGCCCTGCGCACCTGCTGTGCCGCCGCGACCATGCGGCTTTGCCACGCCTGCGCGAGCGCTTCCGCTTGAGACGCCGATAGCAGCGGCGGCGCGCTCGCGATGCCGCCATTCGTGCGGCCTTCGTTTCCCGCGTCGTCCCAGCTCCCGCCGGGCTCGACCGCAGGCATCGCCCCGCTTTGCGCATCCGGCGCAGATCCGCCTGAGCCGCCCGCCGACGCGAAACGAGCGCTGCCTCCGGCCCCGTCGACGTGGACGTCGAGCGTGCGCTCCGCGGTGTCCTCGGGGATGAGCGGGTAGATCTCCTCCGCGCTAAGACCGCGGTACGCCGGATCGAGGAGCGCGCCCGGCGGCGGCGTGAGGCCCTCGCCCACCAGGAGGAGATTGACGGCGTGGTCACACGCGACGTCCCAGCGCCTCACGCTCCGATGCGAGCGCCGTGCGAAATGGCCGAGCGCGCAGTGCATCGCTTCGTGCGCGAGCACGAACTGGGTCTGCGCCAAGCCGAGCGTGTCGATGAACTGCGGATTGAAATACAGCGCCCGCGCGTCGGTCGCGACCGTCTCGCACCAGTGCCCACTCGCCACCCTGAGCGGCAGGTGCATCACCAGCGCGCCGATGAATGGATGCTCGAGCATCAGGCGCGCGCGCCCGGCGGAAAGCCGGTTCAGTGCGTTGCGGGTTTCACTCACCGGCCGCGCGACGCGGGCAGGTCGTAGAGCACGAGATCGCTGATGCTCTGCGCCCATAGTGCGAACTCGGGCACCGCGTACAGCGGCTGGCCGATCGAGCGGTGCAGATCGGTCACGAGCATCACGCCCATTTCGCGGTCGGGGAAAGCCTGGGCATACCGCAGGACGTTGCCGTATAGGCGCTGCGCATCGCCGGCGCGGGCGGCCTCCGCAGCGCGCCTCACGATGGCGCAGACGACGCCGTATTGCAGGTCGATGCCGCGGGGCACCTCGCGGGAGCGTCCTTCCATGATTCCGTCGAGATCGGGCAGCTCGTTCATGTGATCGACGAACGCCTTGAGCTCGGCGCCCGCGGCAGGGCCGACACACGCCTGCAGCGCTTCGAGCAGCAGCGTCGCAGAGTCGCCGAACTTCACCAGCGCCCGATGCGCGTATTCCCACGAGCGCGGGCTCGGGAAAGCGACCGGGTTGCGCGCCGCGTCGAAATCGAACAGGAGGTCGGGCCTGAAGCGCAGGAAAGCGATCACTCGCGAGTCGAGCCCCTTCGCATGCGCCCACGCGACCCAGTCGTCGAGGTGCGGCTCGATCTCGTAGTGCGTGAAGCGATTGGCGAGCGGCGACGGCATGACATAAGTGACCCCGCGATCGCCGTAGCGGTTTCCCGCCGCGAAGATCGCCCATCCCGCGGGCACGCGATATTCGCCGAGCCTGCGGTCGAGGATCAACTGGTATGCCGCAGCAGTGACCGTCGGCGGCGCGGACGTGATTTCGTCGAGGAAGAGGATGCCTCGCGCGCCGTGGCGCTTCTCATCCGGCAGGAGCGCCGGGACCGACCACTCGACGCGGTTCGCCTCGCGAAACGGGATGCCTCGCAGATCGGTCGGCTCCATCTGCGAGAGCCTCACGTCGATGAGCGGTGCGTCGTGCGCGTCCGCGACCTGCGCCACGATGTGCGACTTGCCCACGCCGGGAGGGCCCCACAACATGACCGGCGTGTGCGCGGCGCCCGAGCTCGCGAACTCGCGGTCGAGGATCAACGCGACGTGCGAAGGCCGCATGGACGCCTACGCTTTCCGGCTGCCCGGTTCGATCGTGCCCATGTGAAACCCGAAAGTGCCCAGCCTCCGGTCGTCGTAGTAGTGCGTGAGCGTGTTGCGCACGGTCGCGAAAGCGATTTCGCTCCACGGGATCTCGGCTTCGGTGAAGAGCCGCGTCTCGAGCGTCTCGGCGCCGGCGCTGAAATCGGTGTCGAGCAGGCGCGCGCGAAACAGCACGTAGACCTGGTTGATGTGCGGGATGTTGTAGAGCGCATAGAGCGGACCGACTTCGACTCGCGCGTTCGCTTCCTCGAGCGTCTCGCGCGCGGCGCCGTGATAAGTGGTCTCGCCGTTTTCCATGAAACCCGCCGGGACGGTCCACAGGCCGTAGCGCGGCTCGATCGCGCGCTTGCAGAGCAGGATTCTGTCCTCCCACTCGGGGATGCAACCGACGATGATCTTCGGATTCTGGTAATGGATCGTGCCGCACGCGTCGCACACGTGGCGCGGCACGTTGTCGCCGGGCGGCACCTTGACGGTCACGGCGGCGCCGCAGTTGCTGCAGAATTTCATGGGGATCAGGGCTGACATGGGTCGAGGGCGTTTAGGGTAACCGATTAGGAGAATCGCAGGCGCCACCAGGCGCAACTTCTACGCGCCGCGGGTCGCTCGCGAAGTTGCGCGCACTCTTATCTAAGACTTCAGGCGGCGCGCAAGGCATCGACGATGCTCAGGCGCGCCGCGCGCACCGCCGGCAGGAACCCGCCGACGATGCCCATCAGGATCGCGAAGCCGAACGAGAGCAGCGCGATCCGCGGCGTCAGGGTGAAGGTGAAAGCGAGCTCGGCGAACGATTGCCAGTTGAGCGTCGAGATCTGGATGAGCTGCATGAAGAACGCAAGCCCGATGCCCACCACGCCGCCGATGCCGCCGAGCAGCACCGATTCGAACAGGAAAGCGCGAAGCACCGCGCTGCGCCGGTAGCCGAGCGCGCGCAGGGTCCCGATCTCCCTCACCCGGTTCGCGACCGCGGCATACATCGTGATCATGGCGCCGATCATCGCGCCGATCGAGAAGATGATCGAGAGCGTAAGCCCGAGGTAGCTGATGAACTTGGAAAGCGCCTGCGACTGGTCTTCGTAAAAGGTGCGTTCGCGCTTCACGTCGAGCGTGAGGCGCGGGTCCGCTTCGAGGCGCGCCTTGATCGCGTCGAAGCCGGCCGAGTCGGCGAGGCGCGCGACCACGGTCGAGTACGCCTGCCGCCTGAACGACTGCATGAGCTGGTCGGCGTCGACCCAGACCTCCGAATCGAAAGCCGCGCCGCCGCTGTCGAATACACCGACCACTCGCCACTCGCGCCCGCCGAAGCGCAGCACGCTCCCCACCGCCGTGTTCTCGAAGCGCTCTGCGAGACTTTTGCCGACGACCACTTCGGCGGCACCGCGCTCGAACGCCCTGCCCTGGACGAAGCGCACCTGCGGCCGCACCACGAGCCCCGCTTCACCGATCCCGCGTGTGGTGACGTTCGTCGCCTGGCCGGTCTGGCGCTTGGGCAACGTGATCAGGATCACCGATTCCTTGGACACGAGGCGCCTGCCGTTCGCCAGCGCGATCTCGGGCTGCGACTCGACGATGTTCGCCTGCACCCGGTCGACGCCGCTCGAGATTTCCGCATTCGCCCCGCGGCGGGTGACGAGGATGTTGTCGGGCTGCCCGGTCGCGACGAGGGTCGCACGCAGCCCGGTGTCGAGCATCTGGACCGCGGCGAAGACGAAGACGACCAGCGCCATGCCGCCGGCGGTCAGCACGGTGGTCAGCTTGCGCGTCCACAGGTTGCGCATCGTGTAGCGCAGGGGCAGTCGCATGTGGCTTTAGCCTATGGCTCGCAGGCCTTCGACGATGCGCACCGTGGCGGCGCGGCGCGCCGGCAGGATCGCCGCGACGACGCCGACCGCGAGGGCGCACCCGATCTGCAGCAGCACCGTCTGGTCGCTGACTTCGAACACCGGGAACAGCGTTCCCATCTGCCCGGCGAACCAGTCGCCTGCGGGAAACGTGAGCCCGATGCCGATCGCGCAGCCGAACGCGGCGAGTACGAGCGATTCACCGAAGATCAGCCCTGCGACGAACAAAGGGCTGAAGCCGAGCGCTTTCAGCGTCGCGTATTCGCCGAGCCTTTCACGCGCGGTCATCGCCATCGTGTTGGCCATCACCGCGAGGATGATGAAAATCACCACGTAGGAAACGATGCGGATCGCGATCACGATCGCTTCGGTCTGCTTCACGAAGCCGATCTGGAAAGCCTGCTCGGTCTCGGTGAGCGTCTCGGCGAGCGAGTTTTTGAACTGGCGGTCGATGTCTTCGCTGACCGCGGCGGCGCGATCGACGTCGGTGACTTCGACCAGGAAGATGCCGACCTGGTTCGCGCGCAGCGGGAAACGCTGCTTCATCGTCTCGTTCAGGTAAGTCCAGTGAAAGAAGAAAAGTGAAGTGTCGGTTTTCGCGTCCGCGCCGTCGTAAATCGCGCGCACCGTAAACTCCCAGTTACCCGGGAAGATCGTGCCCTTGAGCGGAACGACGTCGCCGACTTTCCAGCCGAAATTCTGCGCGAGCTTGCGGCCGACGATCGCCCCTTTGCGATCGCGCATGAACGCGCGGACCTCGTCCGCGTCGAGCTTGTATTCCGGATACATCGCGAAGTACGGGACAGGGTCGACGGCAAACTGCGGGAAGAAATTCTTGGGCTCCTGGTAGACCCCCGCGAACCAGTTCACCGCGGCGACGCTTTTGACGCCGTCGACCCCGCGGATTTTTTCGCGGTAGTGAAACGGCAGGAATACGGTCAGCGAAACCGCGTTGCGCGTGATGAGGCGGTTCGGCGCGGCGGCCGCCGCCCCGTGATACCACGCATCGACGATCGACTGCAGCAAGCCGAAAGACAGGAACGCCACGACCAGCCCGAGCACCGTCAGCCCGGTGCGCAGCTTATGGCGCAGGCCGTTCCTGAGGATCAGTTTAAAAAAATGCACGGGCCGCGGCGAGCCACCGGCTTGCTTGTCTCCCTCGCCCCGCCGTAGCGGGGAGAGGGTCGGGGTGAGGGGCAACCTGGAAGCACCTCTTTGCGGCACCGCGCGCTGACATCTCCAGCGCCCTCACGACGTCAACTCCCCTTTCTCCAAGTGCCGCAGCGTCTGCGCCCGCGACGCCGCGTTCGGGTCGTGCGTGACCATGATGATCGTCTTGCCGAGCTCTCGGTTGAGGCGATCCATCAGGTTCAGGATTTCTTCGGCCGAAGCGCGGTCGAGATCGCCGGTCGGCTCGTCGGCAACGAGTATGGTCGGGTCGGTGATGATCGCTCGCGCGATCGCGACGCGCTGCTGCTGGCCGCCTGAAAGCTCCGAAGGATAGTGCTCCATGCGGTCGGAGAGACTCACCATTGCCA
>JAQGNC010000383.1 GCA_028292065.1 Betaproteobacteria bacterium | reverse complement strand
GGGTGCGGCGGCTTGAAGGAACACGTGACGATGCGATCATGGTCGCGCCCGCGGCGCCTTGCGAGCTTTATCCCGCACGTCGCCGCTCGCATTGCCGACGGTATTATTAGGCGATACCGTCTAGGCCTTCCGGGGGAGGGACGATGGCGCACACCGCGGCGTTAGTCGAAGTGCTCAAGCGCGAGCTCAAAACGCGCGGCGTGACTTACGCCGATCTCGCGAAGCAGCTGCGCCTGTCAGAAGCGAGCGTCAAGCGCATGTTTTCGCGCCGCGATTTCACGCTGAAACGACTCGACGAGATCTGCCGCCACGCGCAGATCGACTTTTCCGAGCTCGCGCGCGCGATGGTGCGAGATGAGACCCTGATCTCGCATCTGACGCCCGAGCAGGAAAAAGAGATCGTCGCCGACCGTAAGCTCTTCCTGGTCGCGGTGTGCGCGCTCAACCAGGTGACCTTCGACCAGATCGTCGAGACTTACGACATCAGCACCGCCGAATGCGTGCAGCTGCTGGCGCGCCTGGACAAGCTCAAGTTCATCGAGCTGCAGCCGGGGAACCGGATCAAGCTGCTGGTCTCACGCACTTTTTCGTGGCTGCCTGACGGGCCGATCCAGCGGTTCTTCAACGACCAGGCGCACAACGAATTCTTCCGCTCGCGCTTTAACCGCCCCGACGAGTTCATGCTGGTGGTCAACGGGATGCTGTCGAAGGCTTCCAGCGGCGACATCGTCAATCGCCTGAAGCGCATCACGCGAGAATTCTCGGACCTGCACAACGAGGATGCGCGCCTGCCGCTGGGGGAGCGCTCGCCGATGACCCTGCTGGTGGCGGTGCGGCACTGGCAGCTCCAGGCGTTCGCTGAGCTGCGGCGCGGGCCGCCGCCGACGCGGGCGCTGAGAGTGTCGCCGTGAGCGCGTTGCGCGTGAAGACCCTTCACCCTTCACCCTTCACCCTTCATGCGCTTCCGCGTGGTACTGGGTGACCCGCTCGACCTCGCTCTTCGAGCCGAGCACGACCCCGACGCGCTGGTGCAGCCCGCTCGGCTGGATGTCGAGGATGCGCTGGGTGCCGTCGGTCGCCGCACCGCCCGCCTGCTCGACGATGAACGCCATCGGATTCGCTTCGTACATCATCCGCAGGCGCCCTTCCTTGTGCTTGGCGTCCTTCGGATAGAGGAAGACCCCGCCGCGGCACAGGATGCGGTAGACGTCCGCCACCATCGAGGCGACCCAGCGCATGTTGAAGTCTTTCCCGCGCGGGCCTGTCTTGCCGGCCATGCACTCATCTATATAGCGCTTCACCGGCGGGTGCCAGTTGCGCATGTTCGACGCGTTTATCGCGAATTCCTGGGTTTCCTCGGGAATCATGATGCGCTCGTCGGTGAGCACGAACGAGCCGAGCTCCTTGTCGAGGGTGAAACCGACCACGCCGTTGCCGACGGTGAGCACCAGCACGGTCGCCGCGCCATAGACCGCAAAACCCGCCGCCACCTGCTGCGAGCCCGGCTGGAGGAACGAGCTCGCGTCGAACTCGGTGCAGTTGTTGGGGCAGCGCAGCACCGAGAAGATCGTACCGACCGCGATGTTCACGTCGAGGTTGGACGAACCGTCGAGGGGATCGTAGAGCAGCAGGAACTCGCCTTTCGGGTAGCGATTGGGAATCTGGTACGGCTCCGCCATCTCCTCGGAAGCCATCGCCGCGAGCTGTCCGCCCCACTCGTTCGCTTCCATCAGCACTTCGTTCGCGATGATGTCGAGCTTCTTCTGGGCTTCGCCCTGCACGTTGTCGAGCCCGACCGAATCGCCGATCCCGGTGAGCGGTCCTTTGCTCACCGCATGGCTGATCGCCTTGCACGCGCGCGCAACCACTTCGATCAGCAGCCTCAACTCCGGCGAGACCGTGCCGTAGTGGCGTTGCTGCTCGATGAGGTACTGGGTCAGCGTGACGCGGCGCATTGAAACTCCCTCTGGCGTTTGACTTTTGGAGGCGAAATTATCCGCTATACTCGATCGGCGTGCACTTCCTGCGCGCTTCCAGGTGACCCATGAAGACCCTCCCGGCTCGTCTGTTGTCGCTCGCGGCTGCATTCACTTTCGCACTCGCTTTCGCGCTTCCGGCGCACTCGCAGGCGACGAAGCCTGGCGCTCAGACCACCGCCAAAGCGACTTTCGCCGGCGGCTGCTTCTGGTGCATGGAGCCGCCGTACGACAAGCTTCCCGGCGTGATCTCGACGACGTCGGGATACATGGGCGGCAAGACCAGGAATCCGACGTACGAGCAGGTCTCGACCGGAACGACCGGACACGCCGAAGTCGTCCAGGTCGAATACGACCCGGCAAAAGTCAGCTACGCGCAATTGCTGGACGTCTTCTGGCGCAATATCGACCCGACCCAGCGCGACGGCCAGTTCTGCGACCACGGCACGCAGTATCGGACCGCAGTCTTCTTTCACACGCCCGAGCAGCAGAAGCTCGCGGCGGCCTCGAAGGCGGCGCTGGAGAAGAACAAGCCTTTCAAAGGCGACATCGTGACCGAGATCTCGCCTGCGGGAGACTTCACCGCAGCCGAGGATTATCACCAGGATTTCTACAAGAAGAACCCGACGAAGTACAAGTTCTACCGGACGGGCTGCGGCCGCGACGCGAGGCTGCAGGCGCTGTGGGGTCGTCCGGGAGAGTGAAGTTTGAAGTGGTCAAGGGCGCGCCGGGGACGGTACGTAGCGCCGCACGGCGCATAAGGGGGCAGTTGCGCGGCGAAGCAGCGGCGTAGACCTTTACGTCACGCTGACCCGGGCGAATTTCCGCTTACCTACCTGCACCACGACCTGCTCGCCCAGCGCCACCTTGAGCGACCGGTCCGACACTTTCGCGCCGTCGACTTTCACGCCGCCCTGATCGATCATTCGCAGCGCTTCCGACGTGCTCGCGGTGAGGCCCGCCTCTTTCAATAGCTGCGCGATCCCGACCGATCCGTCGACCGACGCGACCGCTTTCTCGGGAATATCGTCGGGAATGCCCCCCGCTTTGAAACGCGCTTCGAAATCCGCGAGCGCGGCTTGCGCGGCGGCACGCCCGTGGAAGCGCTCGACGATCTCCTGCGCGAAACCGACCTTGATATCGCGCGGGTTACGGCCTTCGAGCACTTCCTGGCGCCAGCCGCGTATGGTCGGCAGCGGCTCGAACGACAGGAGCTCGATATAACGCCACATCAGATCGTCCGAGATCGACATGAGCTTGCCGAAGATCTCGTGGGGAGGCTCGTCGATGCCGATGTAGTTGCCGAGCGACTTGGACATCTTGTTGACGCCGTCGAGCCCCTCCAGCAGCGGCATCGTCAGGATCACCTGCGGTTTCTGGCCGAAATGCTTCTGCAGCTCGCGGCCCATGAGCAGGTTGAATTTCTGGTCGGTGCCGCCGAGCTCGACGTCGGCACGCAGCGCGACCGAGTCGTAACCCTGCACGAGCGGATACAGAAACTCGTGGATGGCGATCGGCTGGTTGCCGCGGTAGCGCTTCGAGAAATCATCGCGTTCGAGCATGCGCGCGACGGTATGCGTGGCCGCGAGCTTGATCATGTCCGCCGCCGACATCTTGTCCATCCAGGTGGAGTTGAAGACGACCTCGGTGCGGTCGCGCTCAAGGATTTTGAAGACCTGGTCGCTATACGTGGTGGCGTTACGCGCGATGTCCTCGCGCGTGAGCGGGGGCCGCGTCGCGTTCTTGCCGGTCGGGTCGCCGATCATCCCGGTGAAATCGCCGATCAGGAAGAGCACGTGGTGCCCGAGCGTCTGGAACTGGCGAAGCTTGTTGAGCAGCACCGTGTGGCCCAGGTGAAGATCGGGCGCGGTCGGGTCGAAGCCGGCTTTCACCCGCAGCGGCGCGCCGGTTTTGAGGCGCTCGACGAGCTCGGCTTCGACCAGAAGCTCGTCCGCGCCGCGTTTTAGCGCCGGTAGCTGCGCTTCTAATTGCGCCATGTTGAGCGTATTTTCACGATGCGGAAATGACGGGATTTCCGGCGGATTTTGTTGTTTGCCGGCGACAGTACATCTGTTAAGCTTCGGGCGCTGTAGTCGTCAGAACCCAGAATACGCAGGAAAATCATGGATCAAGCCAACCCGATTGTACCTGAAAAGCTGCTTCGCCTTGCCCGCAGCAAGGCGGTGCGTCGCGCCGTGTTGGCGGCAATATTGCCTTTTGTCGGCGTCGTTGCCGCATTCGGCATTGCGCCGGATACCGTCACTGAAAAACTGACGGTTAAAAGCGTGGTGGAGGAAGTCGTGCTTCCGACGCCGTCCGCCACTGCCCCCGCAGACGAGGCTTACACCCGCGAAGAACGGATCCACCGCGGCGACACGATCGCGAGCGTGCTGTCGCGCCTGCGCGTCGAAGACCAGAACGCGATTCGCTTCATGCGCTCAAGCGCGGAAGCGCGGTCCTTGCGTGCGCTGGTGCCGGGCCGCGTCGTGCGTGCGCGCACCACTGAAGACGGCAGGCTCATCGATCTGCGCTATTCGAACGCCGGCTCGCTCGTCGTCGTCAAGAGCGAAGGCGATTCGTTCCGCGTCGACGAGCAGGCAGCGCCGCTCGAGCGCAGGGTGATGATGAAGTCCGGCGAGATCCGCAGCTCGCTGTTCGCGGCGACCGACGCGGCGCGGCTGACCGACGGTGTCGCCGACCAGATCGCCGACATCTTCTCGACCGACATCGACTTTCACAAGGATCTGCGCCGCGGCGACAAATTCACCGTGGTCTACGAGATGTTCTTCGACGGCGGCGAGCCGGTGAAATCCGGAAAAGTACTGGCAGCCGAGTTCACCAACGGCGGCAAGCCTTTTCAGGCGGTGTGGTTCCAGCACGCCGACGGGCAGGGCGCGTACTACACGCTCGAAGGCAAGAACATCAAGAAAGCGTTCCTGCGCTCGCCGCTCGAATTCTCGCGCGTGACTTCAGGGTTCACGACGGCACGCTTCCACCCGGTCCTGAATCGCTGGCGCGCGCACACCGGCGTGGATTACGGTGCGGCGACCGGCACCGGCGTGAAAGCGACCGCGGATGCGATCGTCGACTTCGTGGGCGTCAAGGGCGGCTACGGCAACGTCGTCATCCTCCGGCACCAATCCAAGTACACGACGCTCTACGGCCATCTCTCCGGCTTCGGTCGCGGCATCCGCACCGGCTCACGCGTCGCGCAGGGCGACACCATCGGCTACGTCGGCTCGACCGGTCTGGCGACGGGCCCGCACCTGCACTACGAATTCCGCATCAACGACGTGCACATGGACCCGCTGAAAGTCGCGATGCCCGACGCCCCACCCATCACTACCGATCGCCGTGCCGCGTTCGACGCCATCGCCCGCCCGCTCGGCATGCGCCTCAGCCTGCTTCGCAACACCAACCTCGCGAAGCTCGACTGACAACGCTCAGTGTGAGCGCTCGCTCACACTGAGGGCGATAAAAAAGGGAGCCTCGGCTCCCTTTTTATTTGCGGCGATCGCTTATCCGCGCTGAGTGACCGCTACGCCGAGAACGACGACCCGCAGCCGCACGTGGAAGTCGCGTTCGGATTCTTGATGACGAACTGTGCGCCTTCGACGTTCT
>JAQGNC010000371.1 GCA_028292065.1 Betaproteobacteria bacterium | reverse complement strand
GGCACCTTGAGGCCGCGCCGGTTTCGCGAACGGCAGCTCACCTTTGGCGACGCGCTCGGTCCAGTCGCCGAGATACTTGAACGGCAGGCCGCCAAGCTGGCCGGCGGCGATGAGCACCATGTTCTCGCCCGCCTGACCCGACTGGATTCGGCGCACCCACGCGTCCTGGTGGTTCTTGACGGTATCCATGTGGAACTTCGGGATGGTGCGGGTGGAGAGTTGCCCGAGCTGATGGCACCCGACGCAGCCGTTGTTCTTCATGCTGTTCAGATAGTCGGTGATCTTGACGTTGTCCGGGGCTTCCTTGCTGCCGAACACCGAGGCCTCGGGGATTTTCATCATCGAGTACCAGTAAATCGCCGGGTAGTACTGGGCGGCTGCCGCCTCAGTCGGGGCCTGCACCGCGGTGAGATTGAGTTGCTTGCCGGGCTCGCTTTTCACCTTCGGCGAATCGACCAGACCATAGCCGCGCACCCATACGTCGTAGCGGGCTTTCGGTAGATCGGGGATGACGTAGCGGCCTCGATCGTCGGTGACGACGATCTTGATGAAGCGCACCGGCAGATCGCGCGTTTCGGCGATGACCCATACGCCGGCCTCGGGCCCGCGCGGGCCGGTGACAACGCCGCCGATGTCGTCGTTGTCGATGGCAACCGCAGTGGTCTGCTGTGCCAGCGAAACCGGCGTGAACAAGCCGAAGAGCGCGATGCTGATCGCGGCTACGCCGGCGGAAAGACTCTGTCGCAACGTCATTGTTATCCTCCTGTTGAGCACCGAACTCGGTCGAGACCGGGATGTGCATCGCCGCGGCCGATAGATAGGCGCCGCCATGGGCTGGCCACTTACCGCGCTCGTCGAGCCACGCGGTGCAGTCGGCAGATTGTTTTAAGTGCGATTCCCAGAGGAAAACGTTATCACCACGTGCACGAGCGGTCAAACAGCACGTGCCGCGTAATTGCGTAGTACCGCCGTTGGTTCTGAAGAACTGTGCGACCGTCAATTTGAGCTCGCCGAATCGCGGCTTGTCGTCATGAGTGCTGGCATTGGCAACCGTGGTGGCTGTAAATGGAGACTCTGGTGCGCCGGTCATACCGGCGCTGACGGATGGCATCGGCTCGCCCATCCCGCGGTGTTCAGCGGCAGTGTGCTCGCAGGCGCCGATTACCTGATCGTGGACGACTTCATCGGCCAGGGCGGAACGGTCGCGAACCTTGCCGGTTTCATTCAGTCGAACGGCGGCAAGGTCCTCGGCGTGACCACGTTGACCGGCCAGCCTTACTCCGCTAGGCTCGCTCCCGATCCTCAGGCAATCGATGAATTACGGAAGAAACATGGAAAAGACCTCGAAGAGTGGTGGCGGCAGGAGTTCGGATACGGCTTCGTCTGCCTCACGCACTCCGAAGCGCGCTACCTTGGCCGCGGCGCGGATGCTGACACCATCCGAGCGCGAATTCTTGCGGCGCGACAAGGCTGAAGCGTGCAGGATCATTCGAGCGAGCCGTAAAGTCGCCTAAGCCATTTCGTCCGCACGAACGCCCCTCCGCGCGAGGGGCGTTTTTGTTGGTATCGTCGGGAACCCGGAATGACAAATGGCGCATGAGCAGCGCGTCGCAACAGATCGTCAACGAAGGCGTGGAATTTATACCAATGAAATTAACCCGCGTTGAACCCATCCTCATCCGCACGCCGCTCAAGCTCGATGACGCCCGGCCTCAAGCCGGCGGAGCGCCCAAGAACGACGTGCACACCGTGCTCGTCAAGGTGGAAACCGACGAAGGCGTCACCGGCTGGGGCGAGGCATTCTCCAACGCGGGCTGGCAATCGACCTGCACCGCGATCGCGCAGATCATCGCGCCGCGCGTGGTGGGCCGTGATCCGTCGCAGATCGCGCAGATCCAGGCCGATCTGCATCGCAGCCTCTACAACACGGGCCGCAGCGGACCGACGGTGTTCGCGATCTCCGGTCTGGACATTGCGCTGTGGGATATCGCCGCCAAGCGCGCGGGGCTGCCGCTCTACAAGCTGCTCGGCGGCAGCGCACGCGCCACGCTGCCGGCGTATGCCAGCCTCCTACGCTATGGCGACGCTGTAGTGGTAGAGCGCAAGACCAGGGAAGCGATCGATCGCGGCTACCGCTATATCAAGCTGCACGAAAACAGGACCGACATCGTGCGCGCCGCAAAGAAGGTGTGCGGCGATCACGTGCCGCTGATGGTGGATTGCTCGTGCCCGTGGACGGTGGACGAGGCGATTGCCATGGCGCACGAATGGTCGGACATGAAGCTCGCGTGGATCGAAGAGCCGATCTATCCGCCCGACGATCACGGCGGACTTGCGCGACTGCGCAGGACGAGCAGGACACCGATCGCGGCGGGGGAGAACGTCTCGAACTTCATGGAGTTCAAGCGCCTGTTCGAAGTGGGCGCGGTGGGAATCGCGCAGCCCAGCATTACCAAGATCGGCGGGGTTACGGAGATGCGCAAGATTTTTGCGCTCGGTGAAGCGAACGGCGTAATCGTGGTGCCGCATTCACCGTACTTCGGGCCGGGTCTGCTGGCTTCGATTCACGTGTGCGCGGCGAGCGCTCGCGAGATTCCGATCGAGCGCTACTACTGCGACTTCACCGAGACGCCGTTCGGTGACCAGATCATCCCCAAGAACGGCGACTTTGCCGTGCCGCAGGGGGCGGGGCTGGGACAGGACCCCGACCTGGACCTCATCGAGCGCATGCGCGTGACCTAGGCATCATCGGTCGGGCCGCGACCGCCAATCAGCCCGCGAACGTGAGAGCAGGTCGGACCGACGCAGCCGATATCGCGCCGCCTTCGACGCGCTACATCTGCCGGAATCGGTGCGCGAACTGTTGAGGTACGTGGCGTCGCGCCGGCAGTGTTTGGCCAATCAGTGCCGCGCTGAGCGGGCGGCAGTCTGGTGCCGCGATATGGCAAAGCACCGTCCCGCGAGCACGTCTGCTGCGACAGCAGGCGCACCCACGGGCGGCAGTCACGTCCGTATTTTCCAGAATTCTGGTGCACGCCGCTGATGGGCGACCGCCACAACAACAATATCTGCGGGCTCGATAGCATAGATGATGCTGAATGGAAAGCGGCGGGCCAGGACGCGGCGAAAGCCGTAGGCGACGCTGACGCCCGAATCGGGAGCTCGCGAACGGAATCGATGGCGTGCTGCACGTCATCGAGAAAGTCATCGCCGAGCCCGACGGCCGCGGCTTCGTAGAAGAGCGCCGCCTCAATCATCTCTTCCTCCGCGGGAGGAAGCAGACGATAAGGAATCACGGAAGGCGGCTGCGCGCCCGCGCCATTGCCTCGTCACCTGGGATCGAGCGCATCTCTCCGCCGCGATAGGCCTCATACCTGCGACGAGCTTCCTCGAGCCAGAGCTGCTCGACTCCCGGATCACACGCCGGATCGAGCTCGTCTATGAGAACGCGAGCCAGTGCCGCCTTTTCCTTGTGCGAAAGGGCGCGCGCTTGTTTCTCCAGTTCGTCGAACTTGCTCATGCAGATGATTATAGACCGCCGCAGCCGTACATCAGGCGGACAGCACGACCAGCCCGGAATGCTTCTAGCGCGGCAACGCCATCGGAGCCGGCTTGACACGGTCCACGACCCTGACGCCGGGCGCCAGAACGGCGA
Organism: Betaproteobacteria bacterium; assembly: GCA_028292065.1. GTDB lineage: Bacteria > Pseudomonadota > Gammaproteobacteria > Burkholderiales > SG8-41 > JAQGMV01. Next base: position 961 of record JAQGNC010000371.1, on the reverse strand, counting down.
CTTCATCGCTGAGTATCTGGACAGCTTCGTTCAGCAGAGCATCCTTGGCGTTTTTTCGCGCGCTTTCGGCAGCGAGATCAGCGGCGACATTGCGTTCGTCCGCCTGCAGGCCATCATCCCCGACCCTGGCGCTTTTGCGCACGTTCGATCCGACGCCAGTGGCTTGCACCTGGTCTGCCTCGCCACGGCCCTTCGCTGATTCGCGCGCCGCAAGCCTCGCGTCCTCGGCGCTTTGTTCCTTTCGTCGTACAACTTCATTCAGCGAGACCAGATTTTTTGTCCGCTGCCGCGTGGATTCGGCGATGTCATCCTGCAGGTACTGGAAGTCTTTATCGTTTTTTATGCGGGTCGCATGCCTGGAGCGCAGGACGGGCAGCACGTCTTTGAGGTCCGCCACCGGCGCATAGTCCGCACGCTTGATCTCCGACCACGGCAGCGCGTTTTCGAAGGCCGACTCACCGAAGTTCGCGTCATCGGAAACGGCAGGGAAGAGGATATCGGGCGTCACGCCGCGTAATTGCGTAGTACCGCCGTTGATTCTGAAGAACTGTGCGACGGTCAATTTGAGCTCGCCGAATCGCGGCTTGTCATTTTTGGCGATTCGATCGAGATCGATCATGGTCTGGACGGTCCCTTTGCCAAAACTGGGCTCACCGATGATCAGGCCGCGGCCGTAATCCTGAATGGCCGCAGCAAAGATCTCCGAGGCCGATGCCGAACCTCGGTTGATGAGGACGCCGAGCGGGCCATCCCACGCGACGCCGGCGTGTGTGTCGCTTCCCACCGTGATCGCGCCGCCTGCGTCGCGCTGCTGAACGATGGGCCCCTTGTAGATAAAAAAACCGCATAGTTCGATAGAAACGATAAGCGAGCCGCCGCATAATTTCCGCAGGTCGACTATCACCCAGACGACAATCAGATTTCTGAAATCCTCCAGCACGAGGGCCACGACTCGAGTCTC
>JAQGNC010000332.1 GCA_028292065.1 Betaproteobacteria bacterium | reverse complement strand
TCGATGCGCGCGGCGCTCGAGAGGAAGCGGGCGCGCTGCCGCTCCTCGTCGTCGACGACACCCGTCTTGCGCTCGGCAGGCTCGCCGCGCACTGGCGCAGCCGCTTTTCGATGCCGCTGGTCGGATTGACCGGCAGCAGCGGCAAGACCACCGTCAAGGAAATGCTCGCCGCGATCCTGCGGGAAGCGGCAGGCGCCGGCGCCGATGCGGTGCTCGCCACCCGCGGCAACCTCAACAACGACATCGGGATGCCGCTGATGCTGCTCGAGCTCGACCCGGCGCATCGCTATGCAGTCATCGAAATGGGTATGAACCACGAAGGCGAGATTCGCTACCTGACCCACCTTGCGCGGCCCGACGTCGCGATCGTCAACAACGCCGGCAGCGCACACATCGAGTTTCTCGGCTCGGTCGAGGCAATCGCGCGCGCCAAAGGCGAGATCTTCGAAGGCCTGAGCGCGGGCGGCACGGCGGTCATCAATGCGGACGACGCCTACGCTGCGATGTGGCGCGAGCTCGCGCAAGGCGCGCGCTGTGTCGATTTCGGCCTCGAGCAGCCCGCGCAGGTGACCGGAACCTATCGGCTGCGCGAGCTCGAGAGCGAGATCGTCCTGAAGACGCCTTCGGGTGAAGCGCCGACGCGCCTCGCTGCGCCGGGCGTGCACAACGTGCGCAACGCGCTCGCCGCGGCCGCCGCAGCGGCGGCGCTCGACGTGCCGTTACCCGTCATCGCATCAGGGCTCGGACGCTACTCGGGAATCAAAGGACGCCTCCAGCGTAAAAGCGCGGCACGCGGTGCGACGGTCATCGACGACACCTACAACGCCAACCCCGAGTCGGTGCGCGCCGCGATCGACGTGCTCGCGCAGTCGGCGGGAAAAACGATCCTGGTCTTCGGCGACATGGGCGAGCTCGGCGTGGATTCGCCGCGGCTGCACGAGGCGCTGGGAAGCCACGCGAAAAGCGCGGGGATCGAGCGCGTCATGACCGTCGGCGAGCAATCGGCCCGCACCGCGAAAGCTTTCGGGCCGGGCGCGCAACACTACGGCCGCATCGAAGACCTCGTCACCGACCTGCGTGCCGCGCTCGGCGCCGACGTGACGGTCCTCGTCAAGGGGTCGCGCTTCATGCGGATGGAGCGCGTGGTCGAAGCGCTGACCGCGGACGGGGAGGCGGGAGGCGGCAGGCGCGAGGTGCATACGACATGACCGCGACGATTCCTGGCGTCGGCGCCATCGCGGCGGTGGCACGACATGAAAGGGTGCCGCACGAGCGCCCCGCCTCACGCTTCACGCCTCCCGCCTCACATCGACGCGGAGCGTTCGCATGCTGCTAGAGCTCTCCCAGTGGCTCGCCCGCGACATCCGCGCGTTCAACGTGTTCAACTACATCACGTTGCGCGCGGTGCTCGCGTGCCTGACTGCGCTCGTGCTCTCGTTCGTGGTCGGCCCCGCGATGATCCGCAAGCTCACGATGTACAAGATCGGGCAGGCCGTGCGCGACGACGGCCCGCAGTCGCATCTCGCCAAAGCCGGAACGCCGACGATGGGCGGCGCGCTCATCCTCGTGTCGGTCGTGGTGACGACGCTCCTGTGGGCGGACCTCGCCAATCGCCTGGTGTGGGTGGTGCTGACGGTGACGCTCGCGTTCGGCGTCATCGGCTGGGTCGACGATTACCGCAAGGTCGTGCACCGCAACCCGAAAGGGCTTTCGGCGAAAACCAAATTCTTCTGGCAGTCGGTGTTCGGCCTCACCGCCGCGTGCTACCTCGCGTTCTCGACGAACCTGCCCGCGCAGACCGAGTTCATCCTGCCTTTCGTCAAGCACGTCGCGTATCCGCTCGGCTCGATCGGCTTCATCGTGATGACTTATTGCGTCATCGTCGGCACGAGCAACGCCGTGAACCTGACCGACGGCCTCGACGGCCTTGCGATCATGCCGACGGTGATGATCGGCAGCGCGCTCGGGGTCTTCGCCTACGTCGCCGGCCACGCGGTGTTTTCGAAATACCTCGGTTTCCCGTACATCCCCGGGGCCGGCGAGCTCGTGGTGATCAGCGGGGCGCTCGCAGGCGCGGGTCTGGCTTTTCTGTGGTTCAACGCCTATCCCGCCGAAGTGTTCATGGGGGACGTCGGCGCGCTCGCGCTCGGCGCGGCGCTTGGGACCATGGCGGTGATCGTGCGCCAGGAGATCGTGCTTTTCATCATGGGCGGCGTGTTCGTCGTCGAGACCCTTTCGGTGATGCTGCAGGTCGCGTCTTTCAAGCTCACGGGCAAGCGGATCTTCCGTATGGCGCCGCTGCACCATCACTACGAGCTCAAAGGCTGGAAAGAAAATCAGGTCGTGGTCAGGTTCTGGATCATCTCGATGATGCTGGTGCTGATCGGCCTGTCGACGTTGAAGCTGCGGTGAACTGCGTAAGAGGTGAGGAGTGAGGCGTGAGGAGTGGCGGCGAACCGACGAGGGTGAGCGCTCGAGGGGTTTCGCCTCGCGCCTAACGCCTCACGCCTCACGCATTTGAACTCGCCTCACACATTTTTGAACAATGATCGATTACAACGCAAAGCGAATTCTGGTGCTCGGACTCGGTGATACCGGCCTGTCGATGACGCGCTGGCTCTCGCGCCAGGGCGCGATCGTCAGCGTCGCCGATACGCGCGCCGAGCCGCCGCACGTTCGCGTGCTGGCCTCGGAGCTGCCTGACGTGCGCGTCGCGACGGGCGCTTTCGATCGCGCCCTTTTCGCGCACGCCGACGCGATCGCGATCAGCCCCGGCATCGACCCGCGGGAGTCGTCGATCGCCGAGGCGGTGCGTCGCGGCGTGGCGGTGGTCGGCGACGTCGAGCTTTTTGCGTCTGCGCTGGCCGCTGTGACCCACGCGCGCAATGCCGCCCGCCCGAAAGTGATCGCGATCACCGGCTCCAACGGCAAAAGCACGGTGACCGCGATGACCGGCGCAGCCGCGCGCGCCGCAGGTAAGACCACTGTGGTCGCCGGCAACATCGGCGTGCCGGTGCTCGATGCGATCGCCGAAATCGAGAACGGCGCGGCGCTCCCCGATGTTTTCGTGCTCGAGCTTTCGAGCTTTCAGCTCGAAACCACCGCGAGCCTCGCTCCCGACGCGGCGACCGTGCTCAACGTGACCGAAGACCATCTCGACCGCTACTCGGGCATGGACGACTACGCCGCGGCGAAGGCGCGCATTTTCGAAGGTGCCGGGGCGCAGCTGCTCAATCGCGAAGACCCGCGCACGATGCGCATGGCGCGCGCCGGCCGCACGGTGATCACTTTCGGGTCGGACGCGCCGGGCGGCGACACCGACTGGGGCATCAGCCGCAGCGCGATGCTGGCGCAAGGCGCCAACGCAGTGATGCCCGTCGCCGAGCTTCCGGTCGCCGGCCTGCACAACGCGGCGAACGCGCTTGCCGCGCTCGCGCTCGGCGCCGCGATCGGCCTCGATCCGCAAGCGATGCGCGCGGGACTGCGCGCCTATCGAGGCCTGCCCCACCGCCTCGAGTACGTCGCGCAAGTGGGCGGGGTCACGTTCTACGACGATTCCAAAGGCACCAACGTCGGTGCGACGGTCGCCGCGTTGAAAGGCATGGCCGGCCCCGTCGTGCTGATCGCCGGCGGCGACGGCAAAGGCCAGGATTTCTCGCCGCTGGCGCCGGCGGTCGCCGCCAAAGCGCGCGCAGTCGTCCTGATCGGGCGCGACGCCCCGCGAATCGAGGCCGAGCTCAAAGGCTGCAAGGTTCCGCTGCTGCACGCGAATACGCTCGAAGACGCGATAGCGAGCGCTTACCGCGCGAGTGTCGCGGGCGATGCGGTGCTGCTGTCCCCGGCGTGCGCGAGCTACGACATGTTCCGGAGCTACGTGCACCGCGGCGAAGTATTCGTGGCGGCGGTCCACGCGCTGGCGGCGCGCGTCGCCGCGGAGGCCCGGCCGTGAGCGAAGCGATGTACTACAGCGAAAGCCGCAAGCGCGCCGCGGTCCCGGAGTACGACCGCGCGCTGGTCTGGTGCGCAATCGTGTTGCTCGCGCTCGGCATCGTCATGGTGTATTCGGCGTCGATCGCGATCGCCGAAGGCGGACGCAGCACCGGTTACCAGCCCACCTATTACCTCGTGCGTCACGTCTTCTTCGTCGCGATCAGCTTCGCTGCGGCGGTCGCCGCGTTCCAGGTGCCGCTGCGCCTGTGGCAGCAGGCGGCGCCGTATCTGTTCGTGGGCGGCCTCGTGCTGCTCGTGCTCGTGCTGATCCCGGGGATCGGGCGCGAAGTCAACGGCAGCCGCCGCTGGATTTCGCTCGGCATCGCCAATCTCCAGCCGTCGGAAATCGTCAAAGTGTTCGTCGTGCTGTATGCCGCGGATTACACCGTGCGCAAAGCGGCTTTCATGCACAGCCTGAAGCGTGGCTTCATGCCGATGTTCTTCGTGATGCTGCTCACCGGCGGGCTGCTCCTGCGCGAGCCGGACTTCGGCGCTTTCGCGGTGATCACGGTCGTCGCGATGGGCATCCTGTTCCTGGGCGGCATGAACTGGCGGCTTTTCGCGGGCCTGATCGTCATGCTGCTGGTGGGCTTCCTGCTGCTCATCTGGAGCTCGCCGTATCGCATGCAGCGCATCATCGGCTTCATGGACCCGTGGGCCGACCCCTACGGCAAGGGCTACCAGCTGTCGCACGCGCTCATCGCTTTCGGCCGCGGAGAATGGATCGGCGTGGGCCTCGGCGGCAGCGTCGAGAAGCTTTTCTACCTGCCCGAAGCGCACACCGATTTCCTGCTCGCGGTCATCGCCGAAGAGCTCGGTTTCGTGGGCGTCGCGGTCATCGCCGTCCTCTTCGCGTGGATCGTCGCGCGTGCGTTCGTCATCGGACGCCGCGCGGCGATACTCGAACGCTACTTCGCTTCGCTCGTCGCGCAGGGTATCGGCATGTGGATCGGGGTACAGGCGATCATCAACATGGGTGTGAACATGGGGATACTCCCCACCAAGGGACTGACCCTCCCGCTGCTCTCGTTCGGCGGCAGCGCGCTCGCGGCGACGTGCGTCGCGATCGCGATCCTGCTGCGCATCGATTGGGAGAACAGGCAGCTCGCAAGAGGGCTCACGGTATGACACATCACTGCGTGAGGAGTGAGGCGTGAGGGGTGAGGAGCGAAAGCCGATGGCGGCGGACGCCTCACGCCTCACGCCTGACGCCTCACGGACCCTGATGATCATGGCCGGCGGCACCGGCGGTCACATCTTCCCGGCGCTGTCGGTCGCGGATCACGCGCGCGACGCGGGCTGGAACGTGATCTGGCTCGGCTCGCGCTCGGGAATGGAAGCGCGCATCGTCCCGTCCCGCGGCTACGCGATGGCGTGGATACGCTTCTCGGGCGTGCGTCGCAGCGGCGTGCTCGCGATGGCGACACTCCCGCTCAACCTGCTCATCGCTTTCTGGCAAAGCGCGCGCGCGATCTTCGCGCACCGTCCCGACGTCGTGCTCGGCATGGGCGGCTATGTCGCTTTTCCGGGCGGCATGATGGCGAGCCTGCTCAATCGTCCGCTCGTGATCCACGAGCAGAACTCGGTCGCGGGATTGACCAACCGGGTGCTCACGAGCGTTGCGGACCGTGTGCTCGCCGGTTTCCCCGACGCTTTCGGCAAGCGCGCCAAAGCGCAGTGGACCGGCAATCCGGTGCGCGCCGATATCGCGGCGCTCGCGCCTCCGGCGGAGCGCTACGCCGCCCGCGAAGGCGCATTGCGCGTCGTGGTCATGGGCGGAAGCCAGGGCGCCAAGGCGCTGAACGAGGTCGTGCCACAGGCGCTGGCGCGGCTCGCGCCCGCCGTGGCGCCTCAGGTGATCCACCAGGCCGGCAGTGCGCACTTGGAAGCGGTGCGCGCGAACTATGCGGCGGCAGGCGTGAGCGCGACCGTCATCGCTTTCATCGACGACATGGCCGCGACCTACGCCGCCGCGGACCTGATGATCTGCCGTGCCGGCGCATCCACGGTCGCCGAGCTCGCGGCGGCGGGCGTTCCGGCGCTGCTCGTGCCTTTCCCTTATGCGGTCGACGACCACCAGACCCGCAACGCGCGCTTCCTGGTCGAGCGCGGCGGCGCGGTGCTCATTCCGCAAAGCGAGCTCACGCCCGCGCGCCTGGCCGACCTGCTCGCGTCTTTCACTCGCGAAAAGCTGCTCGCGATGGCGAACGCCGCGCGCTCGGTCGGCAAGCCCGAAGCGACTCGCGAAGTCGCCGAAGCGTGCATGAGGATGGCGGCATGAAGCACATGATTAAAGTGCGTGAGGAGCGAGGCGTGAGGAGTGAGGCGTCAGTGCAGGCGGGGCGCACGGACTCGCCTCACGCGTTACGCCTCACGCTTCACGCTTCGCGTCGCCCGTCACGCCTCACGCCTCACGCCTCACGCAGTACAGAAGTGCGTGAGGAGCGAGGCGTGAGGAGTGAGGCGTCAGTGCAGGGGGGGCGCACGGACTCGCCTCACGCCTCACGCCTCACGCTTCACGCCTCACGCAGTTCAGCGACATGAAGCACAAAGTCAAACACGTGCACTTCGTGGGCATCGGCGGGATCGGCATGAGCGGCATCGCCGAAGTGCTGCTCAACCTCGACTATCGCGTGAGCGGCTCGGACCTGTCCGAGAGCGCGGTCACGCGGCGCCTGCAAAGCCTCGGCGCGACGATATCGAAAGGCCACGCCGCGGAGCACATCGGCGGCGCCGACGCGGTCGTGATCTCGAGCGCGGTGGCTGAGGACAATCCGGAAGTGCAGGCCGCTCGCGCAAACCTGGTCCCGGTCGTTCCGCGCGCGCTCATGCTCGCCGAGCTCATGCGCCTGAAGCAGGGCGTGGCGATCGCGGGCACCCACGGCAAGACCACGACGACGAGCCTCACCGCCGCGGTGCTCGCCGAAGGCGGCCTCGACCCCACGTTCGTGATCGGCGGCCGGGTCGAAGCGGTCGGCTCGAACGCGCGCGTGGGCAAAGGCGATTTCATCGTGGTCGAAGCCGACGAGTCCGACGCGTCGTTCCTCTACCTGCAGCCGTGTCTCGCGGTCGTCACCAATATCGACGCCGACCACATGCAGACTTACGACCACTCGGTCGACAAGCTGCGCCAGGCTTTCGTCGAGTTCCTGCAGCGCTTGCCTTTCTACGGGGTCGCGGTGGTGTGCATCGACGATCCGGGTGTGCGCGAGATCGTTGCGCGCATCACCAAGACGCTGGTCACTTACGGACTGTCGCCGGAAGCGCAGATCCGCGCAGTCGACATCGAGGCGCGCGCCGGCACGATGGACTTCACCGCGGTCTATACGCCGAAAGGTTCGAAGCCGGAGAAGCTGGCGGTCACGCTCAACCTGCCCGGCCTGCACAACGTGCAGAACGCGCTCGCCGCGATCGCCGCGGGACTCGAGCTCGGCGTCGCACGCGAAAAGATCGCCGCTGCGCTCAAAGGCTTCAAAGGCGTCGATCGACGGTTCCAGCGCTACGGGCAGGTCCCGACCGCCGACGGCGGCAGCTACACCCTGGTCGACGATTACGGTCACCACCCGGTCGAGATGGCAGCGACCCTCGCGGCGGCTCGCGGCGCCTTTCCGGGGCGCCGCGTCGTGCTCGCTTTCCAGCCGCACCGCTACACGCGCACGCGCGACTGCTTCGAAGATTTCGTCAAAGTGCTCTCCACCGCCGACGCCCTCATCCTCTCCGACGTGTACGCCGCGGGTGAAGCGCCGATCGTCGCGGCCGACGGCCGTGCGCTCGCGCGAGCGGTTCGCGTGCATGGGAAAGTCGAGCCGATCTTCCTCGAGACCGTCGCCGAAGTGCCTGAAGCGATACGCGCCGCGGCGCGCGACGGCGACGTGGTGCTGACGATGGGCGCGGGGTCGATCGGCGGCGTGCCGGCGATGCTAGCGCAAGGGATGAGGGATGAGGGATGAGGGCGGACAACGTGGGCGCAGGCGCGGGCAAGCGGGGTGGATCTTTTCATCCCTCATCCCTCCGCCCTCATCCCT
>JAQGNC010000305.1 GCA_028292065.1 Betaproteobacteria bacterium | reverse complement strand
GGTCCAGCTCATCGACTGGACGACGCCGCCTTCGATCTGGTTGGTCAGCCCGTCGGGGTTGATGATCTGTCCGGCATCGGCCGCGGTCCAGATGCGCGGCACCTTGACGATGCCGGTTGTGCGATTCACTTCAACCTCGGCGATCACCGCGTTGTAGGTCGCCACGGTCTTGTAGCGCGCATAGCCGATGCCGCGGCCGCGCCGGCCGTCGCCCTTTTCACCCGGTATCCAGGCGGCGGCCTTGGCTACCGCCTCGATCACGGCGCGCTCGCGCTCGTCCTTGATGTGCGCGAGGCGGAATGCCACCGGGTCGATGCCGGCGGCGGCCGCGAGCTCGTCCATGAAGGACTCGATCGCGAACACGTTCGCATAGGCGCCCAGCGTGCGCAGCGCCGAGGTGCGCACCGGATTGTCCATGATCAGGTGGTGCGTGGTGCGCTGGCGCGGGAAGTCGTAGAGCGTGATCGCGTTGCGGTCCCCCCCACCGTTCGGCTGCGCGGCATGGCGCGCCGGGCCGGGCCGCTTCGCATCGGCGAGGTACCAGCTCCCGAGCAGGTTGATACCGTCGGGATCGCCCGGCCGCATGTTGTGGCTCTGGCTCCAGACGGCATAGTCCCAGTCGACCACGCGGCCACCGGCGACGGCCCCCTTGACCTTCATGGTCATCGCCGGGCCGTAAGGCTCCCATCTGAACTCGTCATCGCGCATCCATTGCAGCCGCACCGGCCGGCCATTGACGGCGCGTGCCAGCACCGCGGCGTCGAAGGCCACGTCGTCGGCGCCGTTGTGGCCGTAGCAGCCGGCGCCTTCGGCGTGGATGCAGCGGATGTCGCCCGGCTGCAGGCCGAGCGCCCTGGCGATGCTGGCGCGCAGCGGAAAGACGCCCTGGCTGTGGGTCCAGATCGCAAGCTTGCCGTCTTTGAGCTCGGCCACCGCGCAGGAGGGCGCGATCGCGGCATGCGCCTGATACGGCCGATGGTACGTCGCCTCGATCGCCTTGGCGCCGGCGGGCACGGGCGCGTCCTTCTCGGCTATCACCCGCTCCTCGCTGCGGAGCGACATGAGCTGCTCGTACATGCTGGCCGGGTCGGGCAGCTCGGAGCCGCCCGACCACTTGGCGAAAGCGATCAGCACGAGCCGCGCGTTGATGGCCTGCTCCTCGCGCTGCGCCACCACGCCGAGAAAGCTGCCGTCACGCACCACCGCGATAACGCCCGGCATGGCCTTGACCGTGGCCTCGTCGAAGCTGTCGAGCCTCGCGCCATAGCGTGGGGGCCGCACCACGCGGCCATGCACCATGCCCGGAAGCCGCAAGTCCTGCACGAAGGCGGCGCCGCCCGTCACCTTGGCCGGGATGTCGCGCCGCGGGATGCTGCGGCCGACGATCTTGTGCTGAGCGGGCGGCTTCGGTTTCGTCTGTGCCGATGCTTCCCGCTTCAGGTTCGCCTCGCGCGCGAGCTCCCAGTAAGTCACCTTTCCGGAGCCGGTCATCGTTCCGTCCGACACGGAAAGCTTGGCGACTGGGACGCCGAGCTTCGCGGCGGCCAGCTCGAACAGGATCTGGCGCGCCTCGGCGCAGGCGAAGCGCAGCGCCGTGCCGCTGTTCTCGACCGACTGGCTGCCCGCGGTCTGCCCCTCGTTGGGCGTGCGCGCAGTGTCCGCGGAGACCATCTCGATGCGCTCGTAGCCCACGTCGAGCTCCTCGGCGGCGATCTGCGCGAGTGCGGTGACGATGCCTTGGCCCAGCTCGCACTTGCCGGTGAACACGGTGACGGTGCCGTTCGCGTTGATGCGAATCCAGCCGTCGAGCATGCGGTTGGTGTTGAGGCTGCCTGGAAGGGTCGTGCGCACCGCCTCCTGCGCGAGCACGGCGGGCACGCTCCAGGTGAAGCCGACGGTGATCGCGCCGGCGGACTTCAGAAAGTCGCGGCGTTTCATGCGGTCGCCTTTGCTGCGCGTAGCACCGCGCGGATGATCCGGTTGTGGGTGCCGCAGCGGCAGAGATTGTCGGCGAGCGCTGCCCGCACGTCCGCTTCCCGCGGTTGCGGATTGCGATTGAGGAGGTCGGCCGCCGCCATGATCATGCCGCTGATGCAATAGCCGCACTGGGCCGCCTGTTCATCGATGAACGCTTGCTGCAGCGGGTGGGGCTTCTCGAGCGTGCCGAGCCCTTCGAGCGTGGTCACCTCGTTTCCCTCGATCGAGCCGACCGGCGTCACGCACGAGCGTCTCGCCGCGCCGTTGACCAGCACCGTGCAGGCGCCGCATTGCGTCATGCCGCAGCCGTATTTGGCGCCGTTGAGCTCGAGATCGTTCCGCAGCACGTAGAGCAGCGGCGTGTCCGGCTCGGCATCGACGGAGTGGAGCGTTCCGTTGACCTTCAGGGTGATGGCGATGGCGGGTCCCCCTAGGATGGCAGCGCGTGCTGCGCGTTTTTTACTTGGATGATCTATTGTGCGTCGGCGGGAGTGTCCCGTCGAGGGCTAGTATCGCCCAAGCTTACAGGTCGTCGCATGCAGTCGTTCAGCGGCACGCGGCGAGCGGTTCGTATGATCTTCTCAGGCCCTACGAACGAACCTCATGTGCGTGACGTACACTCACCGCCGCGGTTACGATCAACAAGCGAGTGCAGTATCTGGTACACCCTGAAATAACGGACTGAGGACATGCCTAAGAAAGAACCAAGTTTCGCGGAACGGCTGCAGACGGCGGCCAAGGCGAAGAAGACCCAGCTGGAAAAGATTCGCGCGCTGCCCCCGGCAGACGGCGCACCGTCCGCGGACGGGCAGACCGCACAGTCGGAAGCGGAAGCAGCACGAAAGATGCGCACGGCGGAGCGGAAGCACTCCGACCGCGTTGCAGCCCAGGAGCGAGAGGCACAGCGCGTGGCTGACAAAGCCCGGCAAGCACAGGCTGCCATCGAACAAATCGCCAGTAAGGAGGCCGAACGCGTGGCCCAGATCGAGGCCGAGGCAGCGCTCAAGAAGGACCAGAAGGCCGCACGCGACGCCAAATACGCCGCCCGCAAAGCCCGGTAGTGATCAGCCTTACACACCGGCGCAAGCAATGATGCCCACGTGAGTGCGGGTTGCACTATTCACCATAGGAGCGTCTCTACTGATCGTGGCTGATGGCGCTAATGTCATCTTGTTCCGGAAAACCGTCT
>JAQGNC010000299.1 GCA_028292065.1 Betaproteobacteria bacterium | reverse complement strand
AACCACGACCAGGTCGGCAACCGCGCTTTCGGGGAGCGCATCGGCGCGCTCGCGAGCGCGGAGGCGCACCGCGCGATCGCGGCGGTGTATCTACTGTTGCCGCAGGTGCCGATGCTCTTCATGGGCGAGGAATGGAACGCGTCGCAGCCGTTTCCGTTCTTCTGCGATTTTTCGGGAGATCTGTCGAAAGCGGTGCGGGAAGGCCGCCGCGCGGAGTTCGCGAAATTTCCCGAGTTTCAGGACCCCGAGAAGCGCGAGACGATTCCCGATCCCGTGGCCGAGCAGACCTTTCTTTCCGCGAAGCTCGACTGGGACGCGCTCGCCCACGGCCCGCACGCCGAATGGCACGACTGGTACCGGCGCATCCTGAAAGTGCGCGCAAAAGAGATCGTGCCGCGCGTGGAAAGCATCACGGGCGCAGGCACCCATGCGGTGCTCGCAACGGGTGCGGTCACGGTGCGCTGGCAGTGCGGCGACGATGCGCTGGTGCTCGAGGCCAACCTCTCGGGCGAGACGGTGAGCGCGGGCGCCGGCGAGGCGCTGGAGACGATCTGGAGCGAAGGCCGCGCAGAGGCCGGCACTCTCGGGCCGTGGAGCGTGCGCTGGTCGATCGCCCGGACACCCACAGCCGCATAAAGCCGGCGCGATGGCGCTCATCGGTTATCACTGCTCGCACGAGCAATACCCGCCGTCCGCGCTCCTGCGCAACGCCGCGCTCGCGGAAAACGCGGGTTTCGACGGTGCGATGTGCTCGGACCATTTCCAGCCGTGGAGCGAGCGTCAGGCGCACAGCGGATACACGTGGTCGTGGCTCGGCGCCGCGCTCGAGCGCACGCGACTTTCTTTCGGCACGGTGTGCGCGCCGGGACAGCGCTATCACCCCGCGATCGTCGCCCAGGCGGCGGCGACCCTGTGCGAGATGTACGGCGAGCGCTTCTGGCTCGCGGTGGGCAGCGGAGAGGCGCTGAACGAAAGCATTACCGGCGCGCCGTGGCCGGACAAATCGGTGCGCAACGCGAGGCTCGGGGAATGCGTCGCCGTGATGCGCGCGCTGTGGGCCGGCGAGACTGTCGATCACGACGGGCTGGTCCGGGTGAAGTCGGCGCGGCTGCACGTCGAATGCGTGAAGCCTCCGCCGCTGTTCGGCGCGTGCCTCACGCCCGAGACCGCGCACTGGGTCGGCGGCTGGGCCGACGGGATGATCACGGTCGCCGGAGCGCCCGAACAGATGCGACAGATCGTCGATGCGTTTCGCTCGGGAGGCGGGGTGGGCAAACCGATGTATCTGCAGGTGCCGCTGAGCTTCGCCGAGACCGACGCCGAGGCGCTGGCCGCCGCTCATGACCAGTGGCGCCAGGTCGGGCTGAGCGGCACCGAGCTCGCCGATCTCGAATCGCCGGCCGCGTTCGATCGCGCCACGGCTCGAATCACGCCCGGCGAGCTTCGAGAAAAAATGCGAGTGTCGGCCAGCGTCGAACAGCACGCGGAATGGCTCGCACGCGACATCGAGCTCGGTTTCGAGCGCCTCTTCCTGCACAACGTGCACCGCGACCAGGAGCGCTTCATCTCGGCGTTCGCGCAGCAAGTGCTGCCCGCTCTGCGATCGGCGTAGCGCAGGCTCGCGGCTGCAGGCGAGGGCGCCTGCGCTACAAAAGCGACGGGGGTCTGCCGGCAAGCTGCGCTACAAAAAAGACGGGGGTCTGCCGGCAAGCTGCACGTTTACGTAGCGCAGGCGCCTCGCCTGCAGCGGGCTCGAGGCGCGGCTGCAGGCGAGGGCCCCTGCGCTACAAAAAACGACGTGTGTCTGCAAAAAGCGCCTGCCGATCACGCGGTCGACAGCAGCTTCGCCTCGCTGAGGGTGAGCTTCTCGAGCCAGTCGCGCACCGTGACGAGGTGACGCCCTTCGTGCGCGAGCGCCTCCTGGAACTGCTGCACCAGCTCGTCGTGCCCCATCTCCTGCGCCAGCCGGATGAGGAGCTCCCAGCCCGCGTTGTCGGCGAGCTCGGCGATGAGGATCGTCTGCACGCACTGCGCGATGCTCGTGCGCGGATCGTTCATCGCCTGCACCAGCCCGAGGCTTTGCACCCCGGTCACGTCGGCGCACGGCGTCATCGCCGTCGGGTCGCCGCCGAGCTGCTCGATCGCGGCGCGCAGAAGGTCGAAGTGCCGCGCCTCTTCGCGGTGGATCTCTTCGAGCACGTCGAGCTGAATGACCTCGCGCCCGTTCGGCGCGGCGAGGCATTTCATGATCAACGTCTCGTAGAGCCGGGTCCCGCCGCGCTCGAATGCGAGGCGCTCGCCGAGCTTGTCGAGCAGGACTTCGGCGCGGTTGCCGGTCAGCATCTCGGCGCCCGCCTTGAACATGCCTTTGGCGGTGCCGGGCGGAGGCACCGACCCGAGCGGGTCGGCTTCCATGACGTATTCGCCGCGCATCGCGGCGAGCATGCTCTCGTCGCCCTCGCTGGTCGGCACGGTGCGCTGCGACCCTTGCAGCAGCTCCTTACTGTCACGGGGCGACATCTGCATGCCGGTGCGATTCATACCCATCTTCACTTCTCTGGTCATGCGGGACTCCTTAGAAATTGACGACTTTGCGGGTGAGCTCGGTGCCGGGCGTCCAGATATAGCCTGCGGACACCGCCTGCGACGGCGAACCCTGCGAGTTGAGCTGGGTGCGGTAATCGATCGAGGCCTGGCCTTGCTGCTCCTTCGGCACGTAATCGGCGCCGAGCGAACGGATATCGACTTCGTCGGCGAGCACGCGCCGCACGAATTCGCGCTGCTGCTCGTACGGGATCGGGTCGGGCAGGTTCGCGGGCAGCAGCTCCTGCGCGTCGCGGCCCTCGATGCGCTCGAAGATCTCGGTGGCGACGTTGAGGTGGCCGAGCTCGTAGTCGAGGAAGC